>VBAU01000056.1:736-14911 GCA_005883855.1 Bacteroidota bacterium | reverse complement strand
GTTCCTGTTCAACATTCATTTCCTCTCACAAATTTCTTTCAGTTTCGCTAGCGCCTTCGGCATACTGTCTGCAAACATTTGTCCCCATTCAGGATTTGTGTTCATCTCAGTTTCTAATTCTGTCTTGCCATTGACCTGGTGAAAGGTATAACTCTCGGTGGTGCCTATCCAATTTTTTGCAGATTCACTATCCCGATCTTCCGTTCCGTCAGCGTTTATCACCGCAACGTGCTCAGCGAGGATATACTCATAGGGCCTGTACTCAACAATTTGGACTAAGGTTCCTCCCCGCCCCGGAGAGATAAACTTCACATTTTGCCCCGGCCCCCAATTCCCTTCATAATAAGAACCGGGCCATGCGACATTCACCCATTCTTTGTACGAATCAGGATGTATCATGGTATCCCAAACTTTTTTCGCGTTGACGCCAATATCAATTTTGGATTGGAATGTTTTCATTAAATAAGTTTTTTTAGTTTAAAGAATTCAATGCAAATATGCATCGCCTATTTGTTACGGAAGAGGGGTGAATACGACAGTTTTAGCTCCGATTGCGACACACTGCGCTTTTGCTCTAGGCATGAACAATAATATGCTGTTGGTATTGCAAGAGTAAGTCGGCATAAAGTTGATCAGCATCTTTCAGATGACACAATTCCGTTCCGGGGTTCATCGTTGCCGCAGTACCGGCTGCCACTCCATAAAGAAATGCCTCCTGGATACTCTTTCCCTTCGATAATTGCAACACGATTCCTGCTACCATGCTGTCACCGGCGCCAACCGTGCTGTGCCTTGTTACTCCTGGTGATGTCACAACAAATTCGGTATCCTTGGTTAACAATACGGCTCCCTGTTCTCCCATCGAAATCACAAGAACTTCGCATTTACCTTTTGAAATAATTTGTCTTCCCGCAGCAGGAATCTCGATTTCAGTTAACTCAGGTTTCCCAACCAACAAGCTCAACTCCCCGAGGTTAGGCTTCAGCATGTAAACTCCTTCCTCGACAGCTTGCCTTAGTGCCTCTTGCGAAGTATCGATAACCATCCGGATGTTTTTCTCCCTGGCGATGACCGCGAGCTTCGCAAAAATATCTGGTGGAACGCCTTCAGGTAAACTTCCACTTGCGACGATATATTTGGCATCCTCAATCTCGTAAATAGCATCCAGGCATTTTTGCCATTCATGTTCGTGAAGGCGCGCGCCGGGAAAACCAAAACGGAATTGATTATTTGTAGTCTCTTCGAGCACGATTACATTTTCCCTCATCGAATGTTCAACTTCGATGACGACAGCCGGGACATGTTCTTTTTCGAGAAGATGATTAAAAAATTGTCCCGTGTAACCTCCGGCAGGATAAATGGCGACAGGATCCCCACCGAGTTTTTTAATAGCACGAGCCACATTAATTCCACCACCACCCGGTTCAAATCTTGGCTCACTACAATATAATTTTTTCTCCGGCTTTAATTTTCTTACGGTGGCACTTTTGTCAATGCAAGGATTAAATGTTATCGTAATAATCTTTGACATGAGGGCAAAATAAAAAGCAAAGTTCGAGATTCGATATGATAGTTCTCAATCGTTATTTTGACAGAACTCAACTGCCGCTCATGTGCTAAACCTGTTCCTTTTTTTACCCTTTAAATCATTAATTTGTAGCCAAATAATCACCTGATGTCGAGAACCATAAAGTGCCCTAAATGTGGGAATGAATTTGAGCCGACTGAATCCATACGCCAGGAAATCGAACGGGAATTAAATCAGAAGGCGAGCGAATGGCAGAAGAGAAAAAATGAAGAGTTTCAAATAAGAATGGATGAAGAAAAGAAACGCATGCAACAAAGCCTCGAGGAAAATATTCGCAAATCAATTTCCCTCGACTACGAAAACCAGCTCCGTCTCTTTGAACAAGCCAGTAAAGAAAATGAAGAAAAGCTGAAACAAGCCCGTCAACAACAACTTAATTTTCTAAGAAAGGAGCAGGAATTGAAAACTAAGGAAGCTGAGTTGGAGCTTTCAGTGCAAAAAACATTGCAGGAAGAAAGGGAAAAACTTTCCGCAGAAATCAGAAAACTCGAGGAGCAAAGAATATCCGCGAGGGAAACGGAGCATCAATTACAAATCAGGGAAATGCATAAGCAACTTGAAGATCAGAGGAAATTGATTGATGAAATGAAACGTAAGTCCGAACAAGGTTCCATGCAATTGCAGGGCGAGGTGCAGGAATTGGCGCTGGAAGACGTGCTCAGGCAAACTTTTCCTTTCGACATGATCACGGAAGTGGGTAAGGGTGTCCGCGGCGCGGATTGCATTCAAACCGTACGCAACAACTTTGGACAGGAATGCGGCAGGATCGTTTACGAAAGCAAAAGAACAAACGCCTTTGCCATGGATTGGATTGAAAAGTTAAAGGCCGATATGAGAAACCTGGGTGCCGATATTGCCGTCATAGTTACCCGAACAATGCCAAAGGACATGGATTGCTTCGGGGTGAAGGACGGGGTCTGGATCTGTAGTTTTTCAGAGGTGAAGGCCCTGGCCGGTGTTTTGAGAGACGGCGTGATAAGAGTATTCAATACTGCCAAAAGCAACGAGAACCGGGGCGACAAGATGCACCTGCTCTACGACTATCTTACCAGCAATGAATTTGCCGAGCAGTGGAAAGCCATCCGCGAGGGATTTGTGGCGATGAGGAATTCAATTCAAAAAGAAAGAGACACAATGGAAAGGTTGTGGTCAGCAAGAGAAAAACAACTGGAGAAAGTTCTAACAAACGCTGCCCGCGTTCGTGGCTCCATCGATGGAATAGCCGGGTTGGATGCAATCAATTTGAACTTGTTGGAAAATGGTGAAGAGATTGAAGATGATATAGCACGCTAGGAATCCTTCATTCACGCGATTTAAAAAAACACTGACCTATTTTATAAAATCGGGCAAAATTGTTTTTAGCATCGGAGAAAATTGTTTCCTTTTGGTTTAGCTTAGCTGTCTTCGGAATACTTTTTTGTACCTACCGATTAACAACACTATAAAGGCATGTTCTCACCCGCATTGAATCATTTTTTCAAATAAACCAGACCTATATGCAAAAGATGATACTTTTCATTTCTGTGTTTTTCATGCACAGCACAATTCATGGGCAAACATTTACCATGGGGAACAAGTGCTACGACCAGAACAAGAAGGGCATGAGTTTATTAAAGGAAAAGAAATACCAGGACGCGTTGAGCACTTTCACGGCGATGGAGAAATCGTGCACCACCAAAGATGCCAAGGAAGCGATAGCAGTTGGAAAAGCTGAGGCACTCAACGGCCTCGGAAAGTACCACGAAGCCATTACCGCAAGCGATGCAGCTTTGAAAGTAACCAAAAACAATAGCCTGATGGGCTATTATCAAAAAGCGATAGCTCAAAACAAGTTAAAACAATACGACGCGTCGCGGGCCAGCTTCGCAAAAGTGGTTGACTTGACTGAAAAGAATAAAGATACAAAGGCAAGAGCGTCCAATTATGCGACCATGTCCGCGTTGTACTGGCGCCAAATGAACGATAAAGACAGTGCCAACTATTTTCTTGATAAGGCTATCGCACTGGATCCGTCGAACCCCAGGTTCATCATTCAAAGGGGTGATATGTTCGTTGACGAAAAGAATTATGACCCGGCATTTGTCCAATACGATAAAGCGGTACTAATGGGAAAAGCAGATGCAGAAATGTACGCCATCCGCAGTAACGCCCGGATTAAGTCAATGCAGGAAAAATACCACACAGTTAATGCGCAGGAGCTGCGAGCGAAAATGTCACCAAAAGAAAAAGAACTTGTGTGCACAGATTTGAAAAAAGCGATTTCTCTTGGACTCAAAGACATGAAACAAGATATGTTTGCTTCACTGGTTTGTAAATAATCAAAAACTCATCATATGAAAAAGACTATACTCTATATCGCTGCCGTGTCGATCTTACTTGTTGGCTGTAAAACGATGAACAAACAGCAAAAGGGAACAGCAATCGGCGCCGGTACCGGAGCTGCCGTGGGTGCCCTGGTGACCAAAGGTAGCGTTTGGGGCATATTGATTGGAGCTGCTGTCGGTGGCACAGCTGGTAATCTTATCGGCAAAAAAATGGACAAGCAAGCAAAGGCCCTTAAACAGGCCGTTCCAACGGCGCAGGTTGAAAGAGTGGGTGAAGGTATTAACCTCACGTTTGAATCTGGTCTCGTGTTTGCGATAAACTCCAGCGACATCAGCGACTCTTACAAAGGCGATCTTTCCAGCGTTGCAGAAGTGTTCAAAAAATATCCGGAAACAAATATTGTAATCGAAGGTCATACCGATGATACCGGTACCGACGAATACAATATGACGCTTTCTGAAAAACGGGCAAAGTCGGTCCAGGCATATTTTGTTTCGAAGGGCGTGGCCGAAAATCGTCTCACCACAAAATGGTACGGAGAAACTCAGCCGAAATATCCAAACGACAGCGAAGCAAACCGGCAGAAAAATCGCCGCGTGGAGCTGGCCATTTTTGCCGATGACAAAATGAAGGAAGAAGCGAAAGAAGGAAAGCTTAAATAGAGCTAAGCCCACCCGTCGTGTCCATTACTCATTATCCACGCCAGGAGCAAATGATCAAACTGGTGATGATGAATCACGAGGCGCTGGTCGGTTTTTGCAAAAAAACACCGGATCGTATCGTCACCCTCATTGATCTTTTGGAGTTGTATGTGCTGTCGGAAATCGACAGCGCCTATGCCATGCCACTTAAAAACAGCTTCCTTTGCCGACCATAGAAGAGTTAAGAGTTCGGGGTTCAAGGTCCCCAATTTCGAATATCGTCCCGAAACTTCGGGATCGAAATTCGAAATTTCGTCGTCGCTCAAAAATTTATGTCTTATTCTCTCAATTTTCCCTGATGGAATTTCGATATCGATGCCTACCCTCTTGTCACTGCTTACAATCGCGGCGGCATAATCTCCGCAATGAGAGATAGAAAAATGATATTCTTCATCCGGTAAATAAGGTTTGCGTGTATCTGCGATTCGGATAAGTTCGTAAGGGAAACCAGGAAAGAGAAACTGTAACAGAAATCTTCCCGCTAAATGTTGCAAGCGCTTGTGGGGATGGGTAACTTCTTTTTGAAGAGGAACATTGCTTAGAAAGAAATCTTCCGTCTCTTCAATCTTCCAAATTCCGAGCCGAGTGGTTCCGTTAATTTGTTGTTGAAAAAAAATCGGCACGAATAAGATTTAAGATTTAAAATTGCAGACTTTTATCAAATAGTTGTGAGTTTTGAGCCGTCACCTATTGGATGTAAGTTCTCTAGTTTTGATATACATTCCAAATTGGACACTCATTACTCATCACTCATTACTCATTACTCATGATCTTATCGGACACGAGAATCCTCGAAGAAATCCAGAAAGGCACGATAAAAATTTCTCCATACGACAGGGAATGCCTTGGGAGCAATTCTTACGACGTACATCTGGGAAAATGGTTGGCTACTTATAATGAACACATCCTCGACGCCAAAAAACACAACGAGATCAATTATTTTGAGATCCCTGATGAGGGGTTTGTATTGTACCCGCACATATTTTATTTAGGTGTTACACTGGAGTATACAGAAACTCACGCACATGTCCCTTTTCTTGAAGGTAAATCATCGACAGGCCGATTGGGAATCGACATACACGCGACGGCGGGCAAAGGGGATGTTGGTTTTTGCGGGCATTGGACCCTGGAAATTTCCGTGAAGCAACCGGTGAAAGTCTATAAAGGGATGCCAGTGGGTCAGCTCATTTACTTTTTGGTGGAAGGAGAAACAGAAGTAAAGTACAACGAGAAAAAAAGCGCGAAGTACCGCGGCCAACATTCTGATCGTAGGTTAAGTGGATGAAAGAGGATTTCGCCGATTTCTTGACTGGTGTGATTTTTATGTAGCCGGCGTCAGTGCTACTATGAAACTTTACTTGCGTCGCACTCTTGTACGTTTGATTTGCTATTCAGCGTGGTTAAAGACTCTCCTTCCCAAATTTTCTCTGGTACGCAATTAAAAAAGCGATCACTTCGCTATAGGTTCTTTTTCCCGCAGGTTGATTGTTTGCCTGAAGGTATTTTCCATAGATCCATGTAATGACAGGCTCAATTGGATTCTGATATTTCTTAAAAAATCTCTTTAACTCGTCATAATCTTTCTTCACTTGCGGATGCAGCGCATGCATATATTGTTTTGCTCTTGACGAATCACTTCTAAAAAGAGAATTGACGGCGTAGTTGTACATGTCGAAATAGACAGAATAACGGAACACGGGGGATGGGTGCAGGCGACAAGCGAGAAAGCCCGCAAAGTTGGCCTCGTTTTCTTTTCCATAGCCCACCTGGTGGCCAATTTCATGACAGGCAACAAATGGTTGTACAAAAACGGGAATAGTCGTATTTACCTGTCCTTCTCCGGAAAATGGATTGTAATAACCTTCAAATCCAAAAATGTCGCCGGCATAACTGAATACAGATGGTTTTATAGATCTTGGCGCGTAATTTAGAAATGGATATTTCCCAACAGCTGCCCGGTAGGCTTCGTAGCTCTCATGAAACAGGTTTCGCTTTTTATAAAATGAATCTCTCTGCGCCGGCTCAACCAGCGCTGCATAATAATTCAATCGTTGTTCCAAAACATTTGTCAACGTGTCCAACTCGCCCACACTATAGCGACTCATCTTCAAATTTAGTTGCGTGGCGATGCCTTTGCGGCTGTAGTTCAAACCCCACAGCAGGTAAAATAAAACATACACAAAAAGAAAAAAAAATATGATCTGCTTTAAGCCTTGTAAGAACAGCTCCCGGCTGTATCTCCGTTTAAATAGAACTCTTAAAATTTGCCAGGTTTTGACAAGAAAGACAATGATAAAAAAACCATAAATAATATCACCCAGGCTAAAGGGCAGCCACCCAAATAAAAATCGTTGGACCTTTGAAACGACCGGATAGATTCCATTGGCATAATATTGCTCAATAAAACCGGAGTAAAGCGATGAAAGTTTTATAAGAATGGCAACAACAATCAGAGTAACCCAACTCCATGCCTTCATCATTCTTTCTAAGATAGTTCCGAGGAATTGCCGCATAAAAAATCCAACCTTTAAATTAGGTTAATCGGATAAATTAATTCAAAATCAGCCTTCATTTTTGCAATTAATCCCCTACCTTTGCCCCCCTCCGAATTTAGTCCTCCGGGACGTGATTTTGTCGGGCAAAAAGCTAATGATGAGCCAAAGAAGGGAATATGAGATAGCTTTCGTGGGGCTAAAAGCTGGAATTCACGAGTTCAACTATGAAATCACTGATAAGTTCTTTGACGAATTCCAACAGCAGGATTTCAGGAACTGCAATGCCAGGGTAAAGCTAACCCTTGACAAAAAGAATGGCTTTATGCTATTAAAGTTTGAATTGGGCGGCCAACTGGAAGTTACCTGCGATCGTTGCAACAACAGCCTGCCGATCGACCTGTGGGATGAATTTGACATCATCGTGAAAATGGTGGAAGAAGCTGAGGTAATGAACGAGCAGGGGGATGACCCGGACGTCTACTATATTGGTCGGGGTGAAAGTCACATAAGTGTTGAAAACTGGATCTATGAGTTCATCAACCTGAGCATCCCCATGCATAAGACCTGCAACTACGAAAACATGGACGGGCCTTATTGCAATAAAGAGGCCAGGGAAATGTTGAAGAAATTAGAATCCGACAAGGCGGATAAAGAGAATCCTATTTGGAAGGGGCTTGAAAGGTTCAAAGATTTAGAAAATTAGATGGTGAATTGTGAATGGTCAATATCGCCATATTTGCCGTTCACAATTGACAATTGACAAAACTTGATATATGCCAAACCCGAAACGCAGACATAGCCAGCAAAGGAGCGCTAAGCGCAGGACGCATTACAAAGCAAAAGCCGCCACACTTAGCACGGATGGTACTACCGGTGAAACGCACGTGCGTCACCGCGCACATTGGAGCGAAGGCAAACTTTATTATAAAGGCAGAGTTGTGGCTGATAAGAGTGCCGTAAAAAAATAATCCCGATAAGCCCGGGAAAAATTCCAAGAAACATTCCAAATTCCAGTGCGAATATTGTAATTGGGGTTTGGAATTTGATTTTGATATTTGCTAATGAATATTGGGCTGGATATAATGGGTGGCGACTACGCGCCAATAGAAACAGTAAAAGGTGTATCGCAATTTCTTTCTGAACAAACTCACTCTGCTCACCTTACCCTCATAGGTGATGAACAACAAATAAAAGAGCTTTTACAGCAATACGAGGTTCCAATCAATAATATCACTGTGGTACATGCTGACCAGGTGATTGACATGCACGAATCGCCAACGAAGGCATTAAAAGAAAAACAACGTTCCTCTATTTCCATCGGATTTCATTTATTGGCTTCAGGAAAAACGGATGCATTTATCAGTGCCGGCAATACCGGGGCGATGCTGGTGGGCGCATTGTTTAGCATTAAAGCGATCGAAGGAGTTTTGCGACCAACCATTTCAAGCGTAATTCCAAAAGAAAATGGAAAGACGGGTTTGATTCTCGATGTGGGATTGAATGCGGACTGCAAACCAGAACAACTGAACCAGTTTGCAGTAATGGGTTCAGTATATGTTCAGCAAATTCTGGGAATTGAAAATCCAAGGGTCGCATTACTGAATGTAGGTGAAGAAGAAGGCAAAGGAAATATCCTGGCGCAGGCTACATATCCCCTGCTCAAAGACAATAAACACATCCACTTCATCGGCAATATTGAGGGTCGTGACGTGTTACTCGACAGAGCGGACGTCATCGTGTGTGAGGGATTTACAGGCAATGTCATCTTAAAGCTTGCTGAATCATTGTATGGGATCAGTGAACGGCAAAATCTTGAACACGCGTATTTTGAGCGGTTCAATTTTGAAAACTATGGTGGCACACCCGTACTTGGCGTTGCAAAGCCTGTCATCATCGGCCATGGTATTTCTCATGCTAAAGCGTTCAAGAACATGATTATGTTGGCGCATAAGATGATCGAGAAAGAACTCATGAGTAAAATGAAAATGGAGCTAGAGCCGTAGCACATCAAGCAACCGCCGTGCTGCCTTGATGAACAAACACATTAAAAAAAATCCTTCGACCGCTTTGAAAACTAAAAATTAGTTTCTAGTTTAGCGCTTTATTGATTCACACTCCTTAGAAATTCTTACTCTATCCACCTCCGTTGAAGTTCCCAATTTAAAAGCCACCGGAAAAATCAGCAACACTAAAGCAGTTTACTTTAATCGAATTTATTACTGCCTTTCGTGTGCCCCAGGGTTCTCTTTATATCCTCCATGTTGAGCCTCCAATTTTGAATGACCGCAAACGTATATGTCACTGCTCTTTGCTACACAGCGAAGCAGTTTCATAGTGACCACATTTTATCCCCTACCCACTGAAATCGGTAATCTGTATCTCACAACTTTTTAATTGGACAACTTAATTTTTATCATTATCAAATTAAATTATGAAGAGTTTATTCTACCCTTCGAACAGCTTACCCTTTACTACGGATAAGTATGCGCGGGCGATTACTTTTAAATCGAGTGACCGCTTGATTTTTCAAAAAGTTTTTCTAACGACGTTGTACTGGATCCTGATTGCATTGTTCCTGGGCTCGAAAAGCTACGGACAAGGTTCTTGTCCGAACGATAATTGTACATCAGGGGATATGACATTAACCAAAGTAGAATTGATACAAGCAAATGGTGATCCGCTGCCGGGTACTTGTATTCCGGGCCAAACAACTCTTTCGGTAAAA
Organism: Bacteroidota bacterium; assembly: GCA_005883855.1. Classification (GTDB taxonomy): domain Bacteria; phylum Bacteroidota; class Bacteroidia; order Chitinophagales; family Chitinophagaceae; genus VBAU01. Next base: position 5,077 of record VBAU01000056.1, on the reverse strand, counting down.
CTGAAAGTTACTTTTAACGCCACGGCGCAAACACGGTATGGATTTTTGATTGTTGGTGATTTGTATTTGAACAATGTGTTTGCTCAAAAGATATATCAATGCTACGGTGTGGATTTTTCGCAGGGCGCACACACGGTAATTCTAGATCAAACTTTCAACTGGAGTTGCGGCACAACATTAGCATTAAAAAATGTTTATACGGCCTGGGACAACCAGGCGCCTTCCACGAACATTTGCACCCATCTGAACAATGATGGGTCCGTGAATTGCACAGGCATCGCTCCTAAGTGCCGGTATTATGCGGACCAGAGTTTTATAGTAGCCGCGCCTTTGGCACCAGATTTCACCTCACTTGAAGGTACCTGTACCATTGCAAATAGGAGATGGACATTCACCAGCATAACGTCCGGTGGTCACACTCCTTATACTTATAGCTGGGCTTTCGGAGATGGCTCCAGCTTGAATAATACCACTACTAATCCTGTTACACATGATTATTCAACTTATGGAAGCAAAACAGTGACACTTACCGTAACGGATGCTCAGAATAACACGGCCTCCATTTCACATACTATTTCCGTAACGGCATGTTGCATTCCATCAACGGCTCCCGCATCCGCGTCAGCAGATAACAATAATTTCTGCCCGGGCGGTTCAACTAATTTGAGTGTAAGCGGTGGATCATTAGGTACAAATGCTACATGGAAATGGTACACTGGTTCTTGCGGTGGAACCTTCGTTGGCAGCGGCTCTCCGTTAAATGTTAACCCCGCCACAACAACAACGTATTATGTGAGAGCAGAAGGCGACTGCGGCACGACGACATGTGCACAAGTAACCGTAACAGTGAAAACACCTTCAACAGCCCCAACGGGGGCAACTGCAGCCTCTCCTACTATCTGTACAGGAAGTAGTACAAATATTAGTGTAGTGGGCGGTTCGCTTGGAACCGGCGCAGCATGGAGATGGTATGCCGGTGGATGCGGAAGTGGTTCATCAATTGGAACAGGCACTAGCATTAGCGTGCATCCTACTGCAACAACAACTTATTACGTAAGAGCAGAAGGCGATTGTGGTAATTCAGATTGTGCCTCTGTGCAGGTAACTGTTAACCCCACTTCGGTGGGCGGTAGTGTCGCAGCGAATCAAACCATTTGCAGTGGCAGTCAACCTTCCGGTAATTTCACGTTGAGTGGCAATGTTGGATCAGTTGTCAAGTGGCAAAAGTCAACTTCATCAAACTTTAGCTCAGGAGTAACAGACATAATTAATACAACCACAACGCTGCCCGGCTCAAGTGTCGGAACAGTAACGCAGGATACCTGGCTACGTGCCATTGTAAAAAGTGGAGTGTGTGACGCGACCAATTCTTCTTCAATAAAGATCACGATTCAGCAGCCAATCAGCAGTAATACCATTGCTGCCGATCAAACAATTTGCTCTGGAAACGCACCAAGTGGCTTAACAGGATCAACACCAACCGGCGGCAGTGGAAGTTATTCCTATCTATGGCAATCAAAAACGAGCGGAAGCTTTGCAGATATCTCCGGCGAAACCGGCAAAGATTGTTCTCCCGGCGCACTTTCACAAACCACCCAGTTCCGAAGAATCGTAGGTGCTGGTGTTTGCTCAAGCAGTACGAGCAACACGGTGACGATCTCAATAAGCCCTGAATCGGTAGTCTATTCACTCGCAGGTAGCAACTTCTGTAGCACATCCCCGAACAGCGGCACAATAACTTTGGGCGGCTCTTATCCCGGCGTGAGTTATCAATTAAAACTCGCAAGCGATAACAGCGGTGTGCAACTATTACAAATTGGAACGGGCTCGGCTCTTACATGGTCCGGCCTTGCCGCAGGTACTTATTATGTGTTTGGCACAGGTATCGCTCCCGCTTATTGCACAAGTCAAACCGCCAATGCTATTGTTCACGAATTTGATTGTTCTTACTTCTATACGTTGACTCAAGGCTATTACGGTTCGAAGAATGGTAAAAGTTGTTTGGGAACTACACCGGTAAATACAATTAAATATTTACTCGGTATCCCTGGCAATCCTGTCGATCTTGTAACCGGCACAACCAATTCGGTAACTGTGCCTGCAACCGACCAGGGAGCAAATAAATTGAATCAAACCATGCCAGGCGGAAGTACGCCGACTGCTCTACCGGCTGGGCAATGTATAATAACCACGGGATGTTTTGTAAGCCCGACTTATTTAACTAAGCAAGGAAAGATTAATACTGTGTTATTATCACAAACAATCACGCTTGGTTTGAATGCGAGATGGGAGAACGGAAAACTTTTACTATTCCACGTTGAGAGCGGTTGGTTAACGACACAAGCAATGACCGGATGCGGCCCTGATGCTACGCCAATCACTACTTGTACTAATAATACGGTTGTATCTATAAAGATGAACCAAAATGTTGTGAACTACTTAGGATCAAATAACACAATCCAAGACCTGTTGAATTTGGCGAATGGGGTTTTAGGTGGCACGTTAACACCAGGTGTGAATGGCGTTCCTTCCTATAGCGACGTTAATGATGCAGTGGATGCGATCAATGAGGCATTTGACGAAGGGCGCCGATTCCTGGATTATTATCCAGATAAGCAAACTTGTGAATCGCTGTTCCCAGCACCGGTAATCACACAAGTCAGCAGGACGGCATTGATGGGCGAGACGACTAGTCCATCCACCCTTGTTGTTACTGCATATCCAAACCCTTACAGCGACAAAGTCAATTTTGTAATCGAAACAAAAATTTCTGGTCAGGGCTCTTTAGAAGTGTATAATATAATGGGACAAAAAATAAAAACAGTGTTCCGCGGATTCGTAGTTGCCGGCAGACAAAACTTTACATTAAGCTTGCCAATGCATCAGCGAGGTAACCTGATTTATGTCTTCAGAATAGCGGACAAACAAATCACAGGAAAGTTATTGCAAATGAAAAGTTACTAACAACTATAAAAACCAATTTTTCTAATCGTTCCAAAGGTGGCCATAGTGCCACCTTTTTCTATTGATGATAATCAAGAATACTGACCGATATTGAAATGAATGAAATGAGTTCATCTCTGTACATGTTTGCGTGTACATCGTCTTTGAAATCAAAAAGAAAAAAAACTTCATTGTGACATATTCTTCCTACCTTTTCCATTCTTCCTACTTATTTAAACTTCCACCTTCATTTCTTAATTTTTAAAAAAAGCCACAAAATGAAAAGATTATTATTCATTCTTCTTCTCCTTCCTGTATTGGGAATGGGACAAACAAAAAACGTTTTAAATGTCACCAGGGTTTTTGCCAAAGCCGACAAGGTGTTAGAATTTGAAAAGGCACTCGCTGCTCATGTTCAGAAATATCATAAAGGTGACTGGGCATGGAGAGTTTTCGATATTCAAACCGGACCGGACGCAAACGGGTATATGATCGCCGAGGGGCCCACAAGTTGGGATGCCTTTGATGGAAGAGGCAACCTTGGCACGGAGCACAACAACGACTGGAATAAAAATGTTGCGATTTACACAATTGACCGCGGTGGTGCTGGATACATGAAGTTCGTAGACAGTCTGAGCACCGTTCAGTTGACCGATTACACTAATAAGATAATCATCAGCCATGTTTCACCAAAGCCAGGAATGATAAATGGTGTGCTTGATCTTCAAAGCAAGATGAGGAAAGTTTGGCAGGGTGGGAATGAATCCGTAGCGGTATACCAGGCTGTAACTTCAGGTGCTCCCGAGATCGTAAGCGTGACAAGATTAAAAAATGGACTTAAAGAATTGGCCGATGGGTACAGAAAGCCAATGCCAGAGCGATATAACGCGGCCTTTGGTGCCGGTGCATGGGATACTTATTTAGCTGACTATGCAAAATGTGTTGACAACCGGTGGAGCGAATTGCTTTCATTTCGTGCAGACCTAAGCACCAAGTGACACTCGTTTGAGACATTTCACAAGGCTCATCAAAGGTGAAAGGTGAAACGTGAAAGGATGATCATTCTTTCCACCTTTCACCTTTCAACTTTCACATATTTTCTATCACCATGGCTGACGCGCCCCCTCCTCCATTACAGATTCCTGCAGCGCCATACTTGCCATTGTTTTGTTTCAAGACGTTTATGAGCGTCGTTATAATTCTTGCACCACTCGCACCTAAGGGATGCCCAAGCGAAACCGCGCCTCCATGCACATTTACTTTTGCAGGATCCAGTTTCATTAATCGAATATTGGCAATTCCAACAACGCTGAATGCTTCGTTCAATTCATAGAAATCAATGTCACTCATTTTTAGACCCGATTTCCTTACCGCCTTTGGTACGGCAACACTTGGAGT
>VBAU01000056.1:0-726 GCA_005883855.1 Bacteroidota bacterium | reverse complement strand
TTCAGGAGCTTGTTCGGCATCCGCATAAGAAATAATTCTTGCGATGGGTTTTATTCCAAGCTCGTCTGCCTTTTCCTTGCTCATCAAAACCAGGGCAGCGGCACCATCATTCATGGTGCTTGCATTAGCTGCTGTTACCGTTCCCTCTTTTCCAAATGCAGGCTTGAGCCCGGGAATCTTATCGAATTTTACATTCCACGGCTCCTCATCTTTTTCAAACTTTGTTGGGTCACCTTTTCGCGAAGGAATTTCAACGGCTATTACCTCACTTTTGAACTTTCCATTGTTCCATGCATTTTGGCTGCGTGTGTAACTTTCAATGGCAAAAGCATCCTGCTCTTCGCGACTGATCTTATGATCCACTGCAGTAAGATCGGCGGCGCAACCCATCGCGTAGCCATGATAGCAGTCCGTCAATCCATCTTTAGCAAGGCCGTCGATTAGTTTTGTATCCCCATACTTGTTTCCCCAGCGAAGATTCTCGACATAATAGGGAACAGCGCTCATATTTTCCATGCCGCCTGCAACAACAATGTCGCTGTCACCGAGCATAATGCTCTGTGCTGCTTGTGAAATAGCTTTCATCCCGCTCGCGCAAACTTTATTCACGGTTGTGCTGATAACACTATCCGGCAACCCCGCAAACTTTGCCGCCTGCCGCGCTGGCGCCTGTCCGAGGTTCGCCTGCAATACACAACCCATCAACACTTCATCAACCTGCTCCGG
>VBAU01000528.1:3241-5313 GCA_005883855.1 Bacteroidota bacterium | reverse complement strand
GAGACTGCCAGTTTTCCGAACTAGGAGGTGCACTGAAAGGACGTGTAGGAACCGGGTATAACAAGGGAGAGTGTGGTTTGGGATTGTTGACATTGGACACCGAGGATTTGTTTGAATTGGAAGTAGGATTTTGGACAAAGTCATTCTTCTTCTTAACCTGGGGACAAGTTTCGACGGTGTGCTCAGAATCGCCACAATAGGCGCAAAGGTTATTTTGTCGACGATGTTCCTTTTCCCTTTCGGTAAGAGGGAGACGGAAATGGGAAGTGGTATCGGGCAAGGCAATGGACGGCCGGGTGGTGTTGACTGGAGTGCGAGAATCGGGCGTTCTGGAGCTGATGATGCGATTTGTTTGGCGCTTCTTGTTGGGGTAAGAAAAGTCATCTTGAGGCTCGCGTTTTTGCCTACGCGTCTGTTGATAGAGCATCTGGTCGAGATTGATCGCTTGGTTGATCAAAGCTTGAATTTTCGACTTGCGTCCCGCAATGATGATTGCTTCTTTTACCTTGTCGTTAAGTCCACCATAAAACATGATGCATTGAGACTTGTCATCGATACCGAGGGGTATCGCGAGGCTTTGGAAGGTTTGAGCGTAAGAAGCTGCCGAGCCTGTCTGGATGAGGCGATTGAGTCTATCCTCACATTCCAGTTCATAGGCACGGTCGCCGTAGATATTGGTGAGAGCAGCCATGAATGCGGTGTAATTTTTGCGAAGAGGGTGCCCTTTGTTGGAGATGATCTTGCGTGCCCATGAGAGAGGTGTGCCTCTAAGATTCGAGATAACAAAGAGGACGCGCTTTTGATTTGAATTGTAAGTGTTTGGGCACATGGTGAGAGTAAGACTACATTGCGTGACGAAATTTTGGAATTCCGAAGTCTTACCGTAGAAAAGGTCCGGGGGGGTGACTTTGGGATCGCGAGTACGTGTTTTAGACGAGGAATTGGATCGGCCGGAGCGAGCAGAAGAGGCAGATTTGTCGGAACCATTGGAGGAATCGGATAGATCAGAGCTGTCGGAAGAATCGGATGGATTGGAGCCAATGGATAGCGCCGGGGAGCTAGGGCGTACGGGGGGAGTGGTGGTTCGGTCATTTTCAAGTTCGTGGATGCGTTCACGCAAGGCGCGTATTTCGTCAGTTTGCGAGCGAAGAAGGCCGAGGATGTCGTCAAGGGTAGTTTGGTACTCCGAAGTGATGGATCGTTGTTCCTCTTCGGAGGGAACATCATGCTCTGGGTTCGTAGGTTGTTGGTCCTCTTCAAGAGGAAGTTCCTCGCCAACCCGAGAGCGTTTCTTGGGGGCCATGGTTTGTTTTGATTGCTGTCGGTCTCGGTTTTTGGAGCTTTCAAAATGTAAGGGAACGATTTAAGGAGGAGTTTAAGTTGTATTGGAGAAGTTTAAAGAGTAAGAAGCCGAGAACAACAAAGGGGGTTGAGGTTAAATGGTTTATTTGTAATGAGGTTAATTGCCAAGTTGAAAGCTAAGGTAATTTTACGTGTGTCAACAACAAAAGGGTGAAGCTGACATAAGGTCACTTCCCAATATAATAACTGGCACCAAGGTGCCGCCGAAGTGTCTCCACGGTGCTCCTTACATTACCTCCCTCCCCGTGAGGCGAGGTCTCCGAGCGTTAAACCGGGATGTGAATTGATAAAACATGAAGTAAGTAGTGATATCAGCATTGTAGATTGAAGAAATAGAATGAAGAAGAGTTTCGAAATGATTTATTGAATAATTTTTGAAGGTTTGGACGGGTAGCGGATGTGAAATTGTTTGACGAGATCTGGGGCATTGGCCAGATCTGACGCAGGCTGCCAAGAGTCCTTTGATATGTCATAGCCCGTCCAGCGGACCTTATACCACAATTTGCGATATCGCAATTTTGAATCAAGGATCTCTTCGACCTCCCATTCATTTTCATCGTTAATGACGATTGGAGGTGGAGGATCGCGCGTTCGTCCAGGGATAGTAGAAGGTTTGTACGGTTCGAGGAGGGATACGTGGAAGACGGGGTGTATTTTCATGGAAGCTGGAAGATCGAGACGATAGGCCTGGAGTCCAATGCGTTCAGTAA
>VBAU01000528.1:2084-3212 GCA_005883855.1 Bacteroidota bacterium | reverse complement strand
ATTTGGAGTAAGGAGCCAGACTTTATCTCCGACGGCAAACTCGATGCGTTTGTGTTTTGCGTCATAGTATCGGGCTTGGGAGTCTTGAGCCTGTTTGACGTTTTCCACAAGGGCGTCGTGATGTTGTAATAATCGTTCAGCGTAATCCTTCGCAGCTGGAACATCTGAAGCGTCGGCGTGTTGGAGGTTAATATGAAATTGTGGGTTGAAGCCGTAGTTAGCATAAAATGGGGAACATTTGATGGAGGATTGATATGCGTTATTGTAGGCGAATTCGGCGAGCGATAGGTAATCGTACCAGTTGTCTTGCTGGTAATTGCAGTAAATACGGAGGTATTGTTCGACGGTCTGGTTCATGCGTTCTGTTTGGCCATCCGTTTGGGGGTGGAAGGATGTCGATAATCGACCGTTGACGCCAAGTAGTTTGGTGAGACATTTCCAGAAATGAGACGTGAAAATCGAACCCCGATCTGAGACGAGCGAGTCTGGGATGCCATGTAGGCGAATGATATGGTCCAGAAACATGCGTGCGAACAGCGGAGCATCGGCGGTCTTATTACAAGGAATCAGATGCATCATTTTTGTGAATCGGTCGACGAATACGAGGAGAGCATCATAGCCATTGGAGAGAGGTAGATCGACAATATAATCACAGGTAATTCCTTTCCAGGGACCTGATGGAATCGGTAGTGGAAGGAGTTCGCCATGTTTCATATGTCGAGAAGGTTTAGAGCGAGAACAGAGGTCACAAGTAGAAACGTATTGTTTGACGTAAGAGGACATCTGAGGAAACCAGTAATTGCGAGATAGTAATTCGAGTGTTCTTGCAATACCGAAGTGACCCGCGAGAGGATCATCATGGTGCATGTGTAGAACATCGAGGCGAAGAGTTTCAGGTATGTATATAAAGGAGTCGTGTAATAGTAAACCATTGCGCCATGTGTATGGGGCCGTTGGTTCCTTTTGCGCAAGGGCGACGGGGTCGTTTGAGAGAGCGTCGACGAATCGTTGATATAATGGGGGTTCAGGAGTGAATACTGCGAGTGTGGCGGATAAGCGAAATAGAGGAGCGTCTGGAGGGGGTGTCCCCGAGGTGGCTCCAAGGTGACTCCGGAGTGTCTCCAAGGC
>VBAU01000528.1:0-2068 GCA_005883855.1 Bacteroidota bacterium | reverse complement strand
GGGAGCAATGGACCGCTCGGTGCCACGACATCCTTGGCATAGTCTGGACGTCGAGAAGGACCATCGGCAGGGTTCTTGGATCCGGGGATGGGAGTGAGAACAAAGTCGTATCCCGCAAGCAACTCGGCCCAGCGCGCTTGGCGACGATTAAGGACCTTGGTGACCATGAATACTTCTAGGTTTTTGTGATCGGTGTAGATGGTGATGGTGTGTTTGGCGCCTTCAAGATAATGACGCCAGTGTTGGAAAGCAGAAATGATCGCTAACATTTCCAGATCGTGGATGTCATAGTTGCATTCTGCAGGAGTTAATTTCCAGGACCAGAATGTGATAGGATGTAGATTTCCATTGTGGAATTGACAAATGATGCTGGAAATAGCAAACCCTGAGGCATTGGTGTATAGATATATTGGGAGTTCTGGATTGAAGTGATGGAGAATTGGAGCTTGAGTAAAGAGGTATTTGAGGTGTTCAAATGCTTTTTGCGCCTCAGAAGTCCATTGAAATGTGTCAGAGGTTTTGTGAAGTAAGGTTGTCATGGCTAAGACTTCATGAGAGTATGAATTGATGAATGGATGGTAAAAGTTACAGAATCCAAGGAACACATGAATGTCATGGACCGATTTCGGTGTCGGCCAATCGACAATGGTGGCAATACGTTCTGGATCCATGGCGATGCCGTCTGGGGATATAATAAAACCGAGGAATCGAGTTTCTCGGACATGGAATTCACATTTCTCGAGTTTTGCATATAAGCCATGATCGAGAAGGCGTTGGAGGACTTGGCGGACATGTTGGACATGTTCTTCGTGAGTGCCATTGGTATATATGAGGACATCATCCAGATAAGCCACACAGAATTCATCTAGGAAATCGCGTAAGGCGTCATTGATATAGGATTGGAAGGTTGCAGGAGTGTTACATAGACCGAAGGGCATAACCAGGTATTCAAAATGACCGTATCGAGTGCGGAAAGCTGTTTTCCATTCGTCGCCTTCGGCGACACGCATTCGATGGAAGGCGTCACGAACGTCTACGCGGCTGAATTCCTTGGCGTTTCTGATTCGATCCATGATTTCGGTAGTGAGAGGTATAGGATACCGATTTTTGATGGTCAACCGATTGAGGGCTCGATAATCCACGCAGAGGCGCAGGCTGCCATCTGGTTTCTTAACGAATAGTACCGGAGAGCTGAAAGGAGATGTGGATGGGCGTATCCATCCTTTGGCGAGTTTTTCTTCGATGTAATTCTTAAGGACTTTGAGTTCCGTTTCCGAAAGATTGTAAATGGGGCCAAAGGTGGGTTTTGCGTCGTCCACAAGTGGAATGTGATGATCTAGACGACCCCGGTGAGGGGGTAATGTATGAGCCTCCTTCTTCGAGAATACGTCAGCAAGATCTCTATAGCATTCAGGGATCTCTGGAGCATTCTCTGAGGAATCCGGGTTGGCGTCTGCGAAACTGATTTCCCCTTGCGGAAGAAGATTGAGGAATACTAGAGATACTAGATCGCCTTTGCGGATGCGTCTAGTCATGGCGATTGGAGGAGAGTTTAGGGGTCGCGGATTGGGCCTACGATATGGAATTGATTTGCATGGTACTGGTATGCGAGATTTCTTCTTCCGCAATTGGCTTTTGGAGATCATGGGTGAAGTGATGGAGTCTTGAGTACTGCTCTCGGAGCATGGATCATCCTCGATAGACACGGGTTGAGGTTCATGAGCAGGATTTGGTGGTTGTGATGAGTTGGAGACTGGAGACGATTCGAAGACTGAGGACGATTTTGAGACTGAAGGCGATTTGGAGGTTCGTCGTGATTTAGACCTTCGCGACTTTGAATATCGCGAGGATTTGGAGGATCGCGGAGATTTGGGAGTTGTGGCAGATATAGATTTGGGAATGGAGATTGGAGATTCGTTGGATGATGCTGGAGATTCGTCGTGTGCGGAAAGTAAAGGAGATTCGACCGTTTTGGATGGCCAGTCGATCTGGGGATTGACGCGTTCGAGCCAGGGCATTCCGAGGATGATGGAATGATCGCCAATAGGTGCGACAAGAAATGTATCCT
>VBAU01000527.1 GCA_005883855.1 Bacteroidota bacterium | reverse complement strand
TTGTACTGTATCATTATATGCAAACTCAAGGGTTGGTAATAATCCTTCCCAGTCTTGTCCTTGAAATACAAATGGTCTGAGCATTTTTTGAATGATTTTAACAGTAGCTTCAGCTTGACCATCTGTTTGAGGGTGTTCAGCAGTTGACATTAGAAGTTTGACACCTAATGCCTTCTGAAGAGCTCCCCAGAATTTTGCTGTGAATCGTGGATCTCGATCTGATACAATGCTTGAAGGTAATCCATGGTATCGAAATACTTCTCGTAGAAATAGTTCTGCTGTATCCTTGCTGCTAGCTGTACTATATGTTGCAATAAATATTGCCATTTTCGTAAGACGATCGATTATGATTAAAATCATATCATGGCCGGATATTGATTGAGGTAATGGTCCTAAAAAATCCATTGCAATTGACTCCCAGGCTCGATTAGGTATTGGTAAAGGTTGTAATTTTCCAATAGGAGGATGATTTACTGATTTCGTTCGTTGACAGGCGTCGCATTCTTGGACATGCTTTCGAATATCCTTCCCCATGTTTGGCCAATAGTATGTTCGTGCGATTTTAGCATATGTCTTTATATATCCAGAATGTCCTGCTATTGCAAGGTCATGATTATTGTGAATCACAATTTTGCGATAGGGAATATCTGGAAGACAGAGCCTCCATGGACTGAATTCATCCGTTCGATAATATAGTAAACCGTTGTCTATCGTATACCGATTTGTTGGCTCTTCTCGACTCTCCACCTCCTTGATGAGATTTCTTAGTGGAGAAGTTTTATAACCGTGAATGACTTGCTGTCGAAGAGAACGTATTGGAAGAGGACATAATAAATTGATTTGAACTCGAGATAGTGCATCGGCAACAACATTTTCTTTTCCAGGCTTATAAAGGATTTCCATGTCATAGTCAGCTGCTTTCTCTTGCCATCGTAATTGTCTTTGATTCAAATTACTTTGTGTCTTAAAGTGGACAAGAGATCGATGATCCGTATAAACTTTAAAATGTTGTCCTAATAGAAAGGGTCTCCATCGTTCTAATGCATGCATTATTGCACACATTTCTTTGTCATGTACAGGATAGTTCAGTTGGTGAACATTTAGCTTTTTTGATTCATAAGCCACAGGATGACCATTCTGTACAAGTACTGCTCCGATAGCTTTTGCATCTTCAGATGC
>VBAU01000055.1:8234-9937 GCA_005883855.1 Bacteroidota bacterium | reverse complement strand
TTACCGGCATGCTCTTATCTCCCGGGAATCCGAAGCAGTTCTATAAATGAAGTGCTGCCGCCGTTTATTGCTGGAAACCTTCAACTAGCTTTTAAAGCATTCGGGAAAAAAATGAAGGGATATTTCACAAACGATGCTGTTGTGGTGGCGACAGAATCCAGAACCTCGTCGCCCGTCCGAATTCCGAGGGATTCCGAAACAATGCAACATCCGCAAATAAAAAATTTATATCCGTGCGGCGAAGGCGCCGGCTATGCTGGTGGCATTGTAAGTGCTGCAATGGACGGCGAACGCATCGCCAACAAAATCGCTGTTGTTTTTAGCAAATAACTACTTGAACAGCTCATTCAGCAAACCAGCCAGGCGAACACCCGCTTTCACCAACCGTTCATTTAGCATTTGTATGTGATCGTAATTGTAGCGGTAGCTTAATTTCTGGTCGGGCTGCACTTCGGTGTACAGTTGCTCAGCGATTTGATAAGATTCAATGATCCATTCACCAATCGGTTGCTTCTGCCAGGCAAGTCTTTGTTTTGCAGTGGAGTGATTGATAGCGTTGGGTGTAGCTGAGTTGTTGGAAGTCGATTAATTGTTCGTCCCACATTCTATGGAAATTGGTGGATGCTCCAAACCATGTCACTTTTATTTTGTTTCCGCCCTGGTCCTGGGGATGCCCTACATGAAGAGGCTGATGAGCATCGCCGACAAAATGTATCAAAAGCTTAAGATACATTCTTTTCTTATCCATTGACAGGTGTTTATTCTTAAGTTGCCCGATGACTAAATTCATTTTTGTATACAGATCAGTCGCCGTATCTGTTTGCAAATACTGTTTTACCTGGGTCTTCGTCAAGCCCGAGTCCATGTTGATATAATGCCAGCTGGAAATATAGTTGTACGAACTATCGGACTTGATAAAATCGGCCCAGTTGCTTGCCATGGCAATCGATTCCGTTCCGAGGATTTTCTGCACAGCTACTTTGGCCTTCGGGGTCAGATAGCTTTCTGCGATCTGCCCAACAATTCGATGGCCCAACACACCCCAGCCAAAAGAGTAATATGGGAAACAGAATACGACGGCAATAAGGATGATTCTTTTTATGGCCTTCATGATTTTTGAGATAGTAGTTCCGGGTAATGCGTCAAAAATAGGAAGATAAAGCTAACAGCCTTCATTAATTTACCATCACAACCATACCTTGATTGTGATTTATTCTTTTCATTGTATTTATATTTGGTGACAAATAAAAATGGGTCATGCCAATAGTTGAAGTTCACAATCTCAAAAAATATTTCGCCACGCAAAAAGCTGTTGATGACGTTACTTTTTCAATTGAGAAGGGCAGCATTTTTGGCTTACTGGGTCCAAACGGCGCCGGGAAGACGACTCTTATTCGAATGATAACCGGAATATTTTTTCCCGATGAAGGCGAAATTATTTTTGACGGGAAAAGATTCCATCCGCTCGATGACATCATTAACATTGGCTACATGCCCGAAGAACGCGGGCTGTATAAGAAAATGAAGATCGGGGACCAGGCGCTATACCTTGCGCAATTGAAAGGACTGAGTCGAAGCGCCGCTATGGCAAAGATTAAAGAATGGTTCACCAGGCTAGAAATGCAATCGTGGTGGAATAAGAAAGTTGAGGATCTGTCGAAAGGCATGTCACAAAAACTTCAATTTGTAACTACAGTTTTGCA
>VBAU01000055.1:7659-8226 GCA_005883855.1 Bacteroidota bacterium | reverse complement strand
GGATGAACCGTTTAGCGGACTTGACCCGATAAATACGAACATTATAAAGGACGAGATTTACAAGCTTTCGCAAAAAGGAACTACCATTATTTTCAGCACGCACCGAATGGAACAAGTCGAAGAAATTTGCGACCAGATCGTTCTCGTGAACAAGGGGAAAAAGATCCTGGACGGATCGGTGAAGCAGGTAAAACAGGATTTTAAAGAAAATCTTTTCAGCATTGGCTTCGACCACGAGCCTTCCATGAATGGCAACGCTGTATTTGACCTGATTGGGAAAAAAGACAATTCTTTTGTGGTAAAGATCAAGGAGGGTCACAAACCGACTGATGTGTTGAAATATTTTATTCAGCAAGATGCAGGAGTACTTGCCTTCAATGAAATACTCCCTTCATTGAATGATATATTTATAAGATTGGTTGAGGGCACTCCGGTTTCCAGGCGGTTTGAAAAAATACAATTATCATAAGGACATGAATAAGATAGCGATCATCATAAGGAGAGAGTATTTAACCCGTGTTAAAAGACGCGCATTTATTGTTTCTACCTTTCTCTTTCCCATTTTCA
>VBAU01000055.1:0-7608 GCA_005883855.1 Bacteroidota bacterium | reverse complement strand
CAATTTTTTTAAATCATCCCTAAAGAGTGATTCCTCGTCGGTCATATTCCAGGTTGATTCAACAGCCAATCAAACTAATTTTGACGAAAAAGGGTTTACTGCATTTTTAAAGCCAGCGCGAGATACCATCTTTATCATTTCAAGAAAACAAATAGGTCTTGAATCCATGGACCAGGTGGAGCAACAATTGAATAAAGCGTATGAGAACAATCTGCTGGAAGAAAGAGGAATTAAGAAAACGATACTGGATTCCGTTAATAAAGTCTCAGAAAATGCTTTCCAGGTAAAGAACAAACTGGTCAACGCAACCGGAGCTGAAAAAGAAGCCAATGCTGGGTTGGCGTACGGAATTGGATTTGGAAGCGGGTTGCTGATCTATATCACCATGCTGATCTTTGGTACGATGGTAATGCGAGGCGTAATGGAAGAAAAAATGAATCGTATTGCCGAAGTAATGGTTTCGTCAGTCAGGCCTTTTCAATTAATGATGGGCAAGATCGTCGGCATTGCAGCTGTCGGGTTGACCCAGTTCCTGATGTGGATCGTTTTAATCATCATTCTATTTAGCGCCTTGCAATTATTCATGTCACCGGACACCATGCGCCACATCCAGGATGTGCAGCATAATCCAGCCATGAGCCAAAATGCTACCGTGGCGACGAACCTTATGAATGCGAAGGCAAAAATTGTTGGAGGCGCGCAATGGGCAGTGATTATTCCTTGCTTCTTCTTTTATTTTCTTGGGGGATATTTGTTTTATGCGGCATTGTTTGCGTCGGTGGGTAGCGTTGTAAATGACGATCCGCAGGAAGCGCAGCAGCTTATGTTGCCTATCACCATGCCTATCATTTTCTCATTCCTCATTTTAAGTACAAGCATAAGCCATCCCAACAGTCCTCTGTCGTTTTGGGGAAGTATGATACCCTTTTCATCACCCATTGTAATGATGGGTCGACTTTCTTATGGCGTACCAGAAGGGGTTCCGTGGTGGCAACTGTTTTTGTCGATGGCCTTATTGATTGCAGGGTTTCTCTTCACCACCTGGTTTGCGGGCAAAATTTATCGCACAGGGATCTTACTTTATGGCAAGCGGGTAACCTGGAAAGAAATGATCAAGTGGTTGCGCCGTTCATCGTAGCAACACGAACTGCCAGGTCGGGGAATCTCGAAAAAAATAACACCACAATACCCGAAGGTGCGGTACAGCGCCGCCAAAAGACATTTGTATACGAGTATTTAAAACCGGCCCGTCGGGGCAGCCTGAGTCTGTTAAAATTGTTTTTTAAAGAAAAAATATTGTAACTAAATACGAAACCAATCGTATATTTGATGTGAGCAGTCGCGAGCTGCATTTTAATCATTGCCGCAAGGCCTATTAAAAAATTTGACTTGTATGAACTTAAGACCTTTTGTCCAAAGAAATGTTTTACCAATCATTTTGCTGGTGTTTGTTTCAATAGCATTGATCGCGTGGGGCGGTCAAACACAAACGTCTCCGCAAACAACAAAGCAAGCTTTCACAGACACTGTTCCGAAAAAGAAAACTGACAAGAAGATCCGCGATCTTGACGAGGCGATTGAGGATCTGGATAAAGTTGATCTAAAGGTCGACCTTGAGAAAGTAACATCACAGATCGAAGACGCCATGAAACAAATTGACATGGCTAAAGTACAGATGGAGGTGGACAAAGCGATGAAGGCAGTAGATATGGAAAAGATGAAAGATGAAATTGAGAGAGCGACACGGGAAATTGACGCCGCTAAGATTGAACGAGACGTAAAAGAATCGCTGGATAAAATAGACTGGAAAAAGATGGAAAAGGATTTGGAAGAGGTAAAGAAAATAGACATGAGCAAGCTGAATGAAGACATGAAGAAACTCGACCTCCAAATGAAAGAGCTGGGTCCTAAGATTGAAAAAGAGATGGAAAAAGCTAAGGTGGAAATTGAAAAGGCGAAGGAAGAAATGAAGGAATATAAAGCTTTTGTAGACGGCCTGGACCACGATGGGCTCATCAACAAAAAAGAACCTTATTCAATTGAGCACAAGAATGGCGAATTGATCATCAACGGGAAGAAGCAACCTGCAAATGTCTACGACAAATACCGCAGTTTTCTTCAAAAGCACAAGACGTTCAACATAAAAAAATCGGATGACGATTTTAACATAGACAACAACAACGATCACTAATTTCGGCTCCATTGGAGCAGGCTTGCCTTAACTGTTCAAAGTAAAGCCATGAAAAGCAAAAGCCGTCCCGACCGTCGGGACGGCTTAATTTTATGTCATGAGCCGCATGTACTTCATTGCCATTGTCGCGCCCGAAGACATCAACACTACAATTTTGAAGTGGAAACAAATGATGAAGGAAAGATTTGGTTGCGTGGTGGCATTGAGATCACCCGCGCACATCACATTGATCCCTCCTTTTTGGCTGGACGAAAACGAAGAACATCATTTGAAGAATGCTACCGCCGAGTTTTCACAATCACGTGCAGGTTTCGAAATCCGTCTGAAGGATTTTGCCGCATTTAAGCCAAGGGTGATTTACGTTGATGTCATGCCAAACCAGGAATTGCAGTCATTGCATGCTCAGCTGGAAGAATTCCTGATTCTAAAAAAGCAATTTTCCATCAGCAAAGACGAGCGGCCCCTGCACCCTCACGTATCAATCGCAACGCGAGACCTTCACAAAAAAGCGTTTCAGGAAGCGTGGGAGATCTTCAAAGAAAAGAAATATGAAAGTTCGTGGATTGCTTCAGGCATTTCTATTTTAAAGCATGATCAAAAAAAATGGGACGTGATATTCACATCCCATTTTGCAAATGATTTTGTCCCGTCTTAGTTATACAAAAAATGCGAGGGAGATGGCATAACGTCTGCTTCATTATCCGTCACCATTTCAATATCCATCTGAAAACCTTCGTCTACTTTGACGCATACTTTTTCCTTCACTACTTTCTTGAATCCTTCCTTCTCAAAAACAAACTTATAAACGCCGGGTTTTAGATCGTCAAATGAATAGGTCCCGCTGCCATCTGTAATAACTACTTTTTCTTTTTTTGATGACAGGTAGGCGGTAACGCTTACATCTTTCAGAGGTTTTTTACCCTCAGAATTAAATACATTACCCATAATGTCTTCTCGTTTGCCGGGGTCGTCGTTATTAGCTCGGGCGATTAGACATCCGAGGATGAACGTGGCAATCAGCAATAAGGTTTTTGGTTTCATGTGAATAATTTTTGTGATCAAGAGTATCAACCACTAATCACTCCACTTCCTAACAAATCTAAGTGTTTTTTATTGGATTATGTAACGCCTCTTCAAATTCGCGCCATACATTTTTTACAATTTCGGCAGCCGGTAAAATGTCATTGAGTAGTGCACTTCCTTGTCCAATTTCCAGCTCGCCCTCGTCGAGTTTACCTTCAAACATTCCCTTCTTTGCCCTGGCCCGCCCTAGTATCGACTTTAATTCGTCAACCGTTGCTCCTCTTAACTCAGCTTCTATTATTTCTTTGTAAAATTTATTTTTTAGCATCCTCACTGGCGTCAACTGTTTCATGGTTAGAATAGTATCCCCTTCGTTAGCATTGATCACTGCTTTTTTAAATTCCATGTGGGAAGACGCCTCTTCACTCGCAACAAACCGACTTCCCATTTGCGCACCTTCTGCTCCCATCACCATGGCGGCCAGCATTTGCCTGCCCGTCACAATCCCACCGGCAGCAACCACAGGAATCTTAACTGCATTTACAACAGCCGGCACGAGTACTATGGTCGTCGTTTCTTCGCGACCGTTGTGCCCCCCGGCCTCAAAACCCTCCGCCACCACTGCATCACATCCCGCCTATTCTGCTTTCTTTGCGAACTTGCTGCTGCTTACTACATGAACAACTACAATTCCCCTTTCTTTTAAAACGCTTGTCCATGTCTTAGGGTTACCAGCCGAGGTAAAAACTATTTTTACTTTTTCTTCAATGCAGATCTGTATATGCTTATCGATATCAGGATATAATAACGGTACGTTTACTCCAAAGGAACGGCTGGTCGCGGACTTACACCTCTGTATATGTTCTTTTAAGACATCTGGATACATCGATCCGCTGCCTATTAATCCTAGTCCCCCGGCATTACTCACTGCACTTGCGAGCCGCCAGCCACTTGCCCATATCATTCCGGCTTGTACTAGAGGATAATCAACGCCAAAAAGTTTTGTGATGCGATTCGAGAAGGCCATTAGTCAAAAGTCATTAGTCAAAAATAAAGATAAGTGTGAGTTGTGAGTCGTTAGTTGTGAGTGACGACTTAAGAGCCCATGCTGCGCCAATCATCATTCATCATTTTGCCTTAATTTCGACTCATTAATTCAAAAATCCATTATGGCTGAAGCAATACTGATGCCCCGCTTGAGTGATACCATGACTGAGGGAGTGGTCGCCGAATGGCATAAAAAAGTAGGCGACCCAGTGAAGAAGGGCGAGCTGCTGGCGGAAATTGAAACCGATAAAGCAACCATGGAACTGGAAAGTTATAAGGACGGAACGCTATTACACATAGGAACGGACAAAGGCGGTAAGCTGCAGGTAAACGATCTGCTTGCCATCATCGGTCGACCTGGCGAAGATATCTCTGGCATTTTGAAATCGCAAGGGACGACCGGGAAAGGACAAGGTACGAGTGACAAGCCCGCCCGTGCCGCTACGAACGGCGCACAAGGTGCAAGCAACAAAGCACAAGAACCGAAGAAAGAAGAACAGTCGAAGTCCAAAGCCGAGTCGCAGCCGCAACCTCAACCTTCCGTTGACCTTTCAAAAATTGAAGAAGTGGTTTTGATGCCGCGACTTAGCGATACCATGACCGACGGAGTAATTGCAAGCTGGCAGAAAAAAGTGGGAGATCCGGTTAAGAAAGGCGAGGTCCTGGCTGAAATCGAAACAGATAAAGCAACGATGGAGCTGGAAAGTTACAAGAGCGGAACGCTATTGTACATAGGTGCAGAGCAGGGCGAGAAAATAGCGGTGAATGATCTGTTGTGTATCATTGGTGAAAAGGGAAAAGTAGACATAGATAAGATTGTAAATGCGGCCAAAGCACAAAGCGGTGGTGAAAAGGCGCAGGCTGGGAGTGAAAAGACGGACGGTTCTGACGGCGCAAAGGAGGTCGCCAGGCAAGAAGCATCATCTGAACAGGTAACCGCGCAAGAGCATGAATCCAGTGGCTCCAACGGAAGAATCAAAGCGTCGCCGCTTGCGAAAAGATTAGCAGCAGAAAAGGGAATTGACCTGCGCAATGTTCATGGGACGGGAGACGGAGGAAGGATTACAAAAGAAGATATTGACAACTATAAACCGCAGGTTGAAGTGAGGCGACAGGAGGAGAAAAAAGCTGAACCTGCAAAGTACATTCCATCGGCACCTGTTAGCGAAGAGAGCTTTGAAGAAATTCCGATCTCGCAAATGCGAAAAACAATCGCAAAACGGTTGGTGGAAAGCAAATTCACGGCGCCCCACTTTTATCTCACAATGGCAATTGACATGGATAAAGCCGTCGAAAGTCGCGCGAAGTTGAATGAAACCAGTCCCATAAAAATCTCTTTCAACGATATCGTGCTCAAGGCTTGTGCGGTAGCATTGAAACAACACCCTGCAGTAAACAGCAGTTGGCTTGGTGACAAGATTCGCAGGAACCATCACATACACATTGGTGTCGCTGTGGCTGTCGAGGAAGGCCTGCTAGTTCCCGTCGTGAGGTTTGCCGATACAAAATCACTTTCACAGATTGCTGCTGAAGTAAAAGAGTCTGCGCAAAAAGCAAAAGATAAAAAACTACAGCCAAAAGACTGGGAGGGAAACACATTTACAATTTCCAACCTGGGCATGTTTGGAATCGAAGACTTTACTGCCATCATCAACCCGCCTGATTCATGCATCCTTGCTATTGGAGGCATTCAGCAAGTTCCTGTGGTCAAGGATGGTCAAATCAAAATTGGCAACGTGATGAAGGTAACGATGAGCTGCGACCATCGCGCCGTTGACGGTGCAACTGGCTCTGCGTTCTTACAAACACTGAAGGCATTGCTCGAAGAGCCTTTGAGAATGCTGGTATGAGGCAGGGTTATAATGAAGAACCAATGACCACTCGACGCTCAAGCTTTCACAACTAAGTGATGACCTTTTCTAAGGCTGATGTAAGCCAGGTAAATGCTTATCAGGATCAAAACCCCTCCGACAAGAAAAGAAATCCCCGGAAAATAAAGGCCTGTCGAACTTTTCGTGAACCAGGTAAACAAATTATTCATGATTAACGGGCCAATGATTGTGGTAACACTCATCATGCTGGTCAATGCTCCCTGGAGTTCTCCTTGCTCGTTCCGCGGAACGTTTCCCGTCATGATGGATTGTAATGCGGGCCCTGCAATTCCGCCGAGGCAATAGGGCACCAGGAATGCATACATCATCCAACTGCGGGTGGCAAAAGCAAATAAGAACAGGCCGAAAGAATAAAGCATGAGGCCAACGTAGACGCTTCTTTCATTTCCTAATTTTGGATTTACGATTCTGATCAGCCCAGCCTGCACCGTGGCAACCAGTAATCCGGCCAGCGCCAGGGAATAACCAATCATTTTATGGCTCCATGAAAACCGATATTCAGTGAAGTAACTCCAGTTGCTTTGAATGGCGTGGGCAGCCAGGTAGACAAAAAAAAGAGACAGCATCAAGCCTGCAATGGCCGGATATTTTTTCAATTGTAATAAAGTGCCCAGGGGATTTGCCCTCTTCCATTCAAAGGACCGGCGATGCTCTTGTGTCAAAGATTCTGGTAAGACAAAATAACCATACAAAAAATTAAGCAGACATAAAGCTGCCGCAGCATAGAAAGGTGCCCTGATGCCAAATCCGCTCAGCAACCCACCAATCGCCGGTCCAATAATAAATCCCAAACCGAAAGCTGCCCCAATCATTCCAAAATTTTTTGCCCTGTCTTCCGCCGCGCTGATATCTGCAATGTATGCCGAGGCCGTGGTGATGCTGGCACCGGTAATTCCTGCAATAATACGACCTACAAAAAACCATCCATAAGAAGGCGCGAATGCAAGGAATAAATAATCAACTCCAAATCCAAATAATGAAAATAATAACACGGGACGACGGCCATATTTATCACTGAGGCTTCCCAGTATTGGTGCACAAAGAAACTGCATCACTGCATAAGCGAACAGCAACCACCCACCGTATGCACTTGCGAAGTTTACAGGTATGTGCTTCATGCCGGCGATCAGGTCGGGCATGACCGGGATGATGAGTCCCCAACCAATTACATCCACGAACACGGTGACCAAAATAAAACCTAATGAGGCTTGTCTTGTATTTCTCATACCTGCAATTGTTGCAAAGTAAATTCAATTTGCAATAGTGCAACAGCTATTCTATACGGGTAATAAGCCTTAGTGTTCTTTCCTATAAATTGATCCTTTCAACTGATAATTTTAGGCGTTGCAATTGCATTTTTTTAACCCCCAGAAAAGACGAAACTTATGAAAGACCCAGGTGTTGATCCCGGATTTTCATGGCCGCTTGCTCTCTTTGTCACCGGCGTCTGCTTTG
>VBAU01000054.1 GCA_005883855.1 Bacteroidota bacterium | reverse complement strand
TCGCTAACCGACGCTTCGTTATTTCCCCACAACGTCTTGCCGTCAGTAGCGTCGATAGCAGAACTGCGCGTTCATGAGAAATGCGAGTGCTGTCCAGAAAAAGAGACACGCTAATCTTTTCATCCGCGAAAGTTAGCTGAATTGAGTCCGCGAACCAACTTTGCTATTGCTGACTTCTGGCGATGGTGCGTTGTTGGTACGATCTTTTTGTTTGGCGGACTCATCACCTTGGTATGGTTCA
>VBAU01000053.1 GCA_005883855.1 Bacteroidota bacterium | reverse complement strand
TTGCGTTGAGCCAGTTATCCGAAGTAAACTGGCGCGATGCATTGATTATTTTTTTTGTATTGCACATTCTCGTGTACCCATCAAGCAACGGATACAACTCATACATGGACCAGGACGAAACCCCGATCGGTGGATTGAAAAATCCAATGAAACCGACAAAGCAATTATTCTTTGTCACGATTGTGATGGATGTTATTGCCATTGCAGCCTCATTCG
>VBAU01000526.1 GCA_005883855.1 Bacteroidota bacterium | reverse complement strand
TATACAGATGTTGAAACCATTATCCAGTTTAGCGAAGTAAAAATATGATTGCTGATTATTTTTATTGAACACCATCTTTCTATTGTGAACCGGTGAATCAAATAGACAATTTCTCCCTTTCGTCTTATGGTTGACAAAATATCATTCCTCTCTTTCGTCATTTTGCGCCATGAGAGTAATGCCAATAAGAGTTTACAGTGGCAAGGGCGGCCTCACGCAAATGAAAGCCTCCTTCAAAAAGAATTGGACGCATTATTTGCAAGAGGCGTTAGGCCTTGGCGTCTTCATGATATCTGCCTGTTTCTTTGGTGCCCTTCTCTTTAGCAGTGTTGGCTCGCTCCATCTTTCCATAGAAAATGAAACAACCAGGAATGTTATCATCGGCATATTGATGGGCTTTACTGCGCTGTTCATTTTCTATTCGCCATTTACCGCACCATCCGGATCACAGATAAATCCAGCGGTAACAATTAGCTTTTTGCGCCTGGGCAAAATGTACCCGTGGGACGCCATGTTCTACGTCATCTTTCAAGTTATTGGTGGAACTCTTGCCGTTTACCTGATGCAACTATTGATGGGACATTCGCTAACGACACCCCCGGTAAATTCCGCTGCAACGGTTCCTGGTAAATACGGACAATGGCCAGCACTCGTCGTTGAGCTCATTATCGCATTCATCACAATGGCGATTGTGTTGTTTAGTTCTGAAGATAGAAGACTAAAAAAATATACAAGAATAGTTGCCGGTTGCCTGGTATGTACCTGGGTGATAGTGGCTGGTCCGATCTCCGGTTTTGGAATGAATCCGGCCAGATCCTTTGCCAGTGCTCTGCCGGCCAACATCTGGACTGCATTTTGGATTTACTTATTTGTTCCCTTCGCCGGCATGTTATCAGCAACTGAGTTGTTTCTTTTTATTCAAAAGAACAGATCATTGAACATGCCCAACAAAAAAGAAGTGGAGCCGCAAATCATTTCGTCATACATAGAATCTTAAAACAAATGCACATGAAAAATTTTCTTACAAGAACTCTTTTTGTAATCACTACACTCTTTATTTACCCCGGCTCTTACGGCCAGGTAAAAAAAGTGGAAGCAATTGGTATTACAGTGAGCGAAATGAATCGCTCTGTGAAATTCTACAGTGAAGTATTAGGTTTTAAGAAAGTAAGTGATGTAGAATTGTTCGGAATGGAGTACGAACGGCTTGAGGGAATTTTTGGTTTGCATATCCGTGTCGTTCGCATGCAATTGGGGGACGAGTTTATTGAGCTGACGGATTATCTAACCAGTGGCGGTCGCCGCATTCCCGAAGATGCCAAAAGCAATGATTTGATTTTTCAACACATTGCGATTGCAGTGAGCGATATGGAAAAAGCGTATGACCGTCTGCGCAAATTCAATGTGGTATACGTTTCAACCACATCAAGGCTTTTTATTTCCATGATCCCGATGATCACAATCTTGAACTCATTTATTTTCCCAATGGAAAAGGGCAGCCCAAATGGCACGTAAATGACGGTAGAATTTTTCTCGGGATTGATCACACGGCGATTGGCATAAGTAATTCCGAAGAAAGCCACAAGTTTTATGCAGACCTTTTAGGATTGGAGCGCAAGGGAGAGAGTTGGAAC
>VBAU01000525.1:387-2932 GCA_005883855.1 Bacteroidota bacterium | reverse complement strand
CTTTTTATTTTGTCATCAACATACATTTGCTGAATGAACGTGGCAGAGTTGTATGAAATTTATAAGGAATATTCTTCCGCACAAACCGACACACGTAAACTAAAGAAGAAGGATATTTTTTTTGCATTGAAAGGACCAAACTTCAAC
This sequence comes from Bacteroidota bacterium, assembly GCA_005883855.1. Lineage (GTDB taxonomy): Bacteria > Bacteroidota > Bacteroidia > Chitinophagales > Chitinophagaceae > VBAU01. The sequence goes on along the minus strand of VBAU01000525.1, from coordinate 2,785 downwards.
GGAAATGAATTTGTACAACAAGCAATCGATGGTGGAGCAGCTTACGCAGTGATCGATGAAAAGAAATTTGAAGTCCCCGGAAAAACAATCCTGGTCGACGATGTTCTTACTGCTTTGCAAGAACTAGCAAAGCATCACCGCCAACAACTCACCATTCCATTTATTGCTATTACTGGCAGCAATGGAAAGACGACAACAAAAGAGCTGATACATGCAGTTCTTTCAACAGCCTTCCAGACGTATACCACTGAGGGAAATCTCAATAACCAAATCGGCGTTCCACTGACCTTACTGAAAATAAGAACGGATGCGGAGATGGCTGTTATTGAAATGGGCGCAAATCATATTGGAGAGATCGCATCGTATTGCCAGATCGCCCTGCCTACTCACGGACTGATCACGAACTGCGGCAAAGCGCACCTTGAAGGTTTTGGTAGTGAAGAGGGAGTCCGAAAGGCAAAAGGTGAGTTGTTCGATTACGTGAGAACACTTACCCACGGTTATGCTTTTGTTATGTGGGATTATGACTACCTCCAGGAAATGAGCAAGGGTATCAGTGGTATCATCAAATACGGCACAAAGGGCGATGCTCATATAATCGGTCATGCGAAAAAAAGCGATCCGTTTTTGGAAGTAGACATGATCCAGGGACTGGATGAAAAAAAAATAAAAACTCAGTTAGTTGGCGACTACAATTTGCCTAATGTCCTGGCTGCAGTGACAGTTGGAAAATTCTTCAAAGTGCCTGAGGCCAGGATTCGCTCAGCCATAGAAAATTACACGCCTTCCAATAGTCGGTCACAGTTAGTACACATGGGCACCAATCAAATTATCATGGATGCCTACAACGCAAATCCGAGTAGCATGCGATTGGCCATTGAGAATTTTTCAAAGATGACTGGTGACAAGATTCTGATTCTGGGATCAATGGCTGAGCTAGGAAACGAAAGTCAAAAAGAGCATGCCTTATTAGTTGATCAAATCAAGAATCATAATTGGAAGGCGGTAGTCTTAGTCGGATCCGAGTTTGAGAAGATCAGCCACTCTTTTCACCAGTTTAAGAATTCGCTGCAAGTAAAAGAATGGTTTCAGAAGCAAAACTTTGCAAATGCCAGCATCCTTGTAAAAGGAAGCCGGAGCATGCAGATGGAAAAGGCCTTTCATGACAATTAGAGCTTACCTTTGCGCGCCTGTTATACGGGCAGGGGAGCAGTAAAGAAAAGTGCAATGTGAAGTTGATTGGTAAAGAGGCTTCCCTCCTCTCAACGATAGAGAGAGGCGTGAACATTCACGGCCAGAATGTGGCAAGATTATGGCGTGGTGTGTCATAAAAAGCGAGGACATGTCGACGGGAAATAAGAAAGAAACCTTCCGGGAAATCATTTCTGGGGACAAATTGGTCCTTATTGATTTCACGGCAGAATGGTGTGGCCCATGCAAGATGATGAAGCCGATACTGGCGGAATTGCGACAGCGGATGAGAGACAAAATCCGAATATTGAAAATCGATATCGACCGGAGTCCGGCCGTCGCTGATGCATTTGATATACAAAGTGTCCCTACTTTGATGCTGATTCGGAACCACAATATTTTGTGGCGACAATCGGGCGTGATGCACGCCAATCAATTGGAACGAATAATTGATCAATTTTTAGTTACATCAAATACATGACCACCGAAAGACACAGAAGCTATTTGTCATCTACACTAGGTTGCCGTTGTCCAAGATGCAGGGAAGGAAAATTGTTTAAACATCCTGTTAGCATTAACATGACGAAGAACTTGGAGATGAATAAAGAATGCCCCATATGCGAGCAGCCAACAGAAATAGAAGTTGGCTTTTATTACGGAACCGGTTACGACAGTTATGTTCTCAGCATTCTTATTTGTCTTATCAGTTTACTCGTTTGGTGGTTGACGATAGGTTTGTCAGTTGATGACAACCGTTTCTTTTTTTGGCTCGGGTTCAACGCAATCCTATTAATTGCGCTTCAACCCTGGCTCATGCGTTTGTCCAGGAGCATTTGGATATCCTGGTTTGTGGGATATGATCGGCACTGGAAACAACATCAGCCGATGGATGTAAGTGAGCGCCTCAATGCCGACCAGGCTAATAATTGGTAGTCGCAAAAGTCGAAAAGAGGGATAACCTCTCAGGATGCGAGATATTTATCACAATTAAATTTTTCACATGAAAACCGAACTTGGAATCAAACCAGCAAATACTGCCGAAATTGCTCAATCGCTGAACACGCTATTAGCTGACGAAAACGTATTGTATATCAAAACACGAAAAGCACACTGGAACGTGGAAGGCCCCGATTTTCTCAGCACTCACCGTTTCTTTGAAGAGCAATACAAACAATTGGAGCAAATGATTGATGACATAGCGGAGCGG
>VBAU01000525.1:0-356 GCA_005883855.1 Bacteroidota bacterium | reverse complement strand
AAGAGAGACACATCTTTCCGAAGAGACAAGAGAAAAGAATGACAGTGTAGGATTCATCACGTCATTGCTGGAAGATCACGAGACGATCATCATCCATTTGCGGGAAAACATTGACCATCACAACAACAAATGGGACGCTGGCACCATTGATTTTGTTACGGGGTTGCTGGAAACTCACGAGAAGATGGCATGGATCCTAAGAGCACATTTGAGCTGATCAAAAAAATTGGGAACAAAGGGATCTGGCTGCGGGCAACTCAAACAAAGCGGGCTTAAATGCATAGCCCATATATCAAAGAATGCTATGGCAATTTTGAATGTAAGGTCGCGAAATAAACACTCATTGCCGAAGTACA
>VBAU01000052.1:11488-12718 GCA_005883855.1 Bacteroidota bacterium | reverse complement strand
CTCGTCTTCACAAAACCCGGTGCACAATTATTCGTCGACAGGACCATTTAATGTTAGCCTCAAAATTATTTCCGACAAGGGTTGCACAGATGACACCGTGAGGATCATGAATAAGATTCTTGCGCAACCACAAGCCGCGTTTTCGTCCGCCTCAGAGGTGTGCATTGGAGCCGCAATTAATTTTACAGATCAAAGCACAGCCACAGGTAGCACGGTCACCCAATGGCAATGGGATTTTGGTGATGGCACCACATCCACCACGCAAAATCCAACAAAAACCTACATTCTCCCTAACACCTATAAGGTGACATTAAATGTAAAATCCTTCGAAGGCTGTTTGTCCACAATAGCCACAAAGAACGTAGTGGTGGATCCGCCGCCGACAGTTGCCTTCAATCTATCTACTCCCAATTGCGTCAATCAAAACATAACCTTTACAGATGCGTCTATGGCGAATGCCGGCAACATTGTAAAATGGTCGTGGGATTTTGGAGATGGCAAAAGTTCAGATTTAGTTTCGGCCAATCCGTTTACACATTCTTATAATGCAACCGGCCCATACAATGTTACTTTGAAAGTACAAACCGATAAGGGCTGCACCAGCACGATCCTTTCAAAGCAAGTCGTGATAAGTCCTTTACCGGTCGCAAATTTTAAGTTGCCTACGAGTTGTGTTAATGATCCGTTCTCTCAATTCTTGGACAGTAGCTCAATCTCAGATGGCTCTGAAACCTCCTTTAAGTATCAATGGAACTTTGGTGATGGTAATGCGAGCCCTGCCAGCCCCAACACGTCAACATTAAAAGACCCTCAACACAAATATATAGCAGCAGGGCCTTACACGATAACCGAGACTGTTATTTCAAACAATGGATGTTCATCGTCTGCCAGCAAAACATTTGTTGTGAATGGTGCAGCACCGGTGCCATCCTTTACGCTACAGGGGGGCACGTTAGTATGTAGCGGCACCACTATTACGTTGACGGATAATTCGACAGTAAATCCGGGCAGCGTTATAAAAATTGAGGTCTATTGGGATTATGCGAACGATCCCACAATGAAAACGATTGATGACAACCCGGCAATAGGTAAAATTTATTCCCATGCTTACCCGGAATTCGGCACGCCTGCGAACAAAGCCGTCACCATTCGTTACGTTGCATATTCAGGTCAGACGTGTGTGCAATCTATTGACAAATCGATCACACTGCTGGCCACGCCTATCATTCA
>VBAU01000052.1:2572-11478 GCA_005883855.1 Bacteroidota bacterium | reverse complement strand
ATTCCAGATCACGCAAGCCAGTGTAACAAATGGATTGACTGGAACGGGCACATTTAGCGGACCAGGCATTTCTTCCGACGGCTTATTCAACCCTGCAGCGGCTGGCGCCGGCGCGCAGACTATTCGCTACACCTTTAGCGTAGGCAATGGATGTTCAAATTATAAAGAGCAAACGATTGACGTTTACCCTGTGCCTGTCGCCAATGCAGGTCCGGACAAGTTTGTTCTTGACGGCGGGTCGGTGACATTAACGCCAGCAGTAAATGCTGGGTACCCTGTCAGCTATTTATGGACTCCCTCCATGTGGCTTGATGACACGCAAAGTCCCACACCAAGATCAGCGCCGCAGGATGACATTACTTATACACTGACGGTAACATCCGATAAGGGGTGTAGCAGTTCTGATAATGTAGTTGTAAAAGTGCTGAGAAAGTTTCCCATACCAAATATATTTAGCCCAAACAACGACGGTATTCATGATCAGTGGGAGATACCAGGATTGGCAAGCTACCCGGGCTGTACCGTAGATGTTTATAATCGCTACGGTCAGTTGATCTATCACACCGTTGGTTATGATAAACCGTGGGATGGAGCCGTGAATGGCAAGCCAGTACCCGTCGGAACTTATTATTACATTATTAATCCAAAAAATGGGCGACAAAAGATATCCGGATATGTAGATGTAATTCGATAATCATGAAAAGAATTTTTACCATAGCATTGATGGCTTACTCAAGCGCAGCAACATTTGCACAACAACGGCCTCACTACACTCAATACATCCTGAACAATTATATTTTGAACCCGGCCATTAGCGGAATCGAAAATTATACTGATCTTAAGGTTAGTGCAAGGGACCAGTGGGTAGGCCTGGACGGCGCGCCGCGAACCGCTTATTTTACTATCCAGGGACCCATTGGCAAGAGAGATTACAGAACTACACCCACATCCTACAGCATCCCAGGGGACAATCCAAGGGGGAGGGCTTATTGGGAGTCTTACACGGCAGCGGAGCCTCATCATGGCATTGGCTTTATGATGATAAATGATCGTACAGGAAGCCTGAATCGATTTACAGCGGATGTCACTTATGCCTATCACATCGGTTTGAATCCAACCACAAATCTTGCTGGTGGATTTTCAGCGGGTATTTCAAAAATCAGCCTGGATAAATCGAAAACGGATTTCAGCGGCACCGGCGATCCAAATGATCCCGCTGCAGGATCGGCCTCCAGTGGATACCTCAGTAAAGTGAAACCAGATGTAGGAGCCGGGCTTTGGCTATACTCGCGCAACTATTTTGTCGGCCTTTCTGCACAGCAAGTCGTCCCGCAGAAATTGACATTCGTTGATGATGCAGTTGCGAATCCAACAGGTAGATTAATTCCTCATCTATTTCTTACCGGTGGCTACCGCTTTTTACTTAATGACGATATTAATGCCATTCCTTCGTTGATGGTAAAATACATTCGCGGCTCATCAAAGAACGATTTTCAGTTTGAAACAAATCTAAAGTTACAGTACCAGGATCGGCTGTGGATTGGCGCAAGCTACAGGTACCAGGATGGATATGCTGCGATGATCGGCGTGAATGTGAGTAACACTTTTAATGTTGGCTACGCCTACGATTTTACAACCACTGAATTAAATACAGTCAGCCGCGGCACCCATGAAATCGTCCTTGGATTTCTCCTGGGAAACAAGTATAGTGAAGCATGCCCAAGATGTAATTGGTAAATCAGAGATGAATGATCTTTCTTTCCTTGATAGCAGTGATCGTGTTCAACAATTTTTGCACCTTTTGTTTTTTACATTTCACTTCGCATAATTTCATATCCGTATCCGGGATTGACTGGCATTGATTGTCATGCATCCAGTTCTCCGCCTGCGAGAGTCCATTGAGTGTGATGGAGTAAACATTTTCCAGGCTATCTAATTTTATATTGGAGATGGCAACACTCAATTGATTATTGACTTTATCCCAATTGATGTTGCTATACGATAAGCGTAGTTTATCTTCCAGTTGCTTCCAGCTGACTTTGTCCAGTTCTGCATAATATTTTTCCTTAAGATTTTTCTTTTCGTCCTGCGTCAGCGCGTCCGCTACATTTTTTTCTACCTGCTTCCATTCACCTTGTTCTAATACTTTCTTAGTCGCTTCAACTGTTCCCTTTACCTGCTCTTCCTGGTATTTTCTCAACCGGGGTTCCAGGCGCATTCTGGCATCTACCTGGGTAAAGCCATTTTCAGATCCGGGCGCTGTGTAAACTAGATGTTCGTCGGGAATCGAATTTATTTCTATAAAAGGCGTGGTTTTTTTCTTTGTCGTTTTCGCCGAACCCACGGGCATGATTTTCTTGATGGCTGCTATCTGGTTTTGCGCTTTATTCTGCGGCGCTGGCCTTTCGATTGAAAATTCTTCCTTTCCGTCAGATACCAAACGGTAGAATGGATTTGCCAGTGTCGCAAATGCGGTCGGGTTATTTTTTACGACGGGGGAACTAAAGAAGAATAACGCATTTAAACCAATGATGCAGATAATGCCGGCCAGTAAACCGCCTAACTTTTGGAAATCGGGAGTTTTTCTTTTTTCCACTCCCAATATTTTTTCAATCCTGTGGCGAAGGTCATTTCTTTGTCCTGAGGCTGCGATAGCAATTGTCTGCCTGATAAAATTATTTTTCTCTAATAGCAACAGCGCGGAAGCATAGCCATACGGATCATATTCAAACTGCATGACCATTTCATCACAGCTCTTCTCTCTTTCTCTTTCGATGGTTTTTGCAAAAAGTTTGACGAAGGGATTGAAGTAAAGAACCGTCCGGACAAAGTTGATAAAAAGGTTTATTAAATAATCATATCGCCGAATGTGTGCAAGTTCATGTAAGAGCACAGCCTCTACCTGCTTTTGTGACAAGCTCGTGATTGCTACGAGTGGCATGAGAATGATCGGTTTCAGGAAACCAATCGTGACGGGAGAGGAGATGAGATCGGAGATATATGCGTGAACAGGCTGTTTTATACCCATTCTCTCAGCAAACTTCTGGACGAATATCCGGAGATCAACGTGGCATTTCGATAATCCATTGGCCCGGAGTATTCGAACAAATCTGTAATTGCGAATAAACTGGGCAGCCGGTATTATCAACAACAACAAATACGCAGCTGAAGCAAGCGGAAGGATCATCTGCAATTTTTCATTCCATTCGGCTTTACCATTTTGCAGCATTCCTATGCTAAGTAGAGAGCGTTTCATCGCATTGGGGTCAATGATCCAATGAGAAATCAATGTATACGTGAACCAGGTGAATCCTGCTCCCAATAAAAAAGTGGCCAGCCTGCTTTTGGTGGCCGATCTATTAATACCAAAGGAAAGTAGCACCTGGAAGATGACCCATAAAAAGGCCATTTGCCAAAGACTGTTGAGCACAGCCCAGCCCAATGCCTGCAGAAAGTTAGAGTTGCCAAATAAATACATTCCTACCGGTTTTTAAGCTCATTCAATAAAGCTTGTATTTCTTCCAATTCTTCACGAGTTGCTTTGTGATCACCAGAACCTAAGGCCTGGATCACTAGCTGTGTGTGCGAACCGCCAAATAAGGAATCGATCATTTTGGTTAGTAGGTGTTTTTGTGTTCTTTCCTTATTCACCGCAGCCTGGTACACATGAGTACGCATAGAATCGTCACGTTTCACCAGGCCCTTCTCGTGCATGATCTGCATCAGCTTGAGGGTAGTGGTATAACCCGCATCCTTTGTCTTAGCAAGCTCTTCGTGAACTTCACGAACAGTCGCCAATCCTCTTGTCCAAAGAATTTGGAGAATTTCAAGTTCGCTTTCCGTAGGTTTTATATATTTCGTGTTTGCCATAATGCCGGTCAATTTGCAGTCAATATACGACTATTTTCGTAATGACAAAAAATGTAAACGTTTTTTATCTTTTTTTAACAGCTATTAACAATGAGACGCAAGGCGGTTGAAAATGTTACAGCGCTAACTCTGGCAACTCCGAAAAAATTATTGTACGACCAGTACCTGGAATGTGCCAGGGACCATCATTGGTCGTCCATTCGGCGCGGTCTTGGTTGGATCAAAATCCGCGGTTGGTAAAAACAAGGTCTCCTTTGCTTCGTCAATCGTGATTGTGCGTGCCCCGCGTTTTGTAGGATAGTTGCCCAACAGCGAGAATTTGTCACCATTTACCTCAAGTATGGCTGAGATCGTTCCTTCTCCATTCGAAGTAAATATGATTTTCTTTTTAGGATCGAAGGCCACGCCATCGCAACCGTCTCCAATAGGTATTTTATCAACAACTGAACCATTCATGGCATTCACCACCACCAATTGCTTGTCACAACCGGCAAACAATCGTTTTGTGATCTTATCATAAACAAGCCCTGTCGGTCCTTCGGCACCAAGTGGCCAATGGTTGATTACTTTCAAGTTCTTCAAATCAACCTCCACGATTTCATTCTTATCCTCAATGTTTACAAAAAGATTTCCGTTTCCATCGGACGCAGCAGTTTCCGGTTTACCTCCAACCTCGATACTATCAATTGTTTTTTGCCCCTTCGGATCAATAAGCGAGAGATTTTTACTTCGCCCGTTACACGTGATAATCATTTTTGTAAAAGGCTCATACATGATAGCGTCGGGGTTTTGGCCTGTGGCGATTTGTCCAAGGACTTCGTTTGTTTTCAAATCGAAAACTGTGACATTGTTTAGTCGCCCGTTACTCGTATATCCCTTAGCAAGGGCATCGTCAAACGCAATTCCGTGAACGCCGGTAGTGTTGGGAATGTAGCTAACCGAATCACCGGTCTCTTCATTCAATATATTCACTTGTGTTCCATGCGACACATAAAGCCTGCCTTCGTGGACCGCAATGTAATCCCATCCACCAGCGCTGGCTATGTGGTAAGTTTTTACGACCTGGTAATCATGTTTTGCCTGCGAAAAAGCCAGAAGTCCGCATGCGACGAAAACGACTGTTAAGAATTTTTTCATTTGAAAATATGTTATACGGTGATTGGTTGTTAGTCGAACTTATGCTAAAATTCTGAAGACAGGCTGAAATTAGGCGTTAATATTATCACTGCCAGAAGATTTTTGCATTATGGCCAGTCAACGATAAATGCATGTTGTTGGTCGTTGAAGAGATAGTGGATGGTAAGACCCGATACATCACAGATTTGTTTAATGATCGAAAGCCCGAGCCCGTTGTGTGCGCTGCCTTCTGACTGCTTATAGAACCTCGAGAATATACGTTGATCATCTAATTTTTTTTGCACGCCGGAGTTTGCAATCGTTAATTGTTTCCCGCTAAGCCTTACGCGAATAAACCCATGCGGAAAGTTGTGCCTCGTGGCATTGCTAAAAAGGTTGTTGAGTAAGGTATCTGCCAGCTCATTATTCATATTTACATGCAATGTGTCAATCGACGTAGAAACAGCAATGTTTTGATTTTGCCACAGTTCGTTAAAGGCTTGGATCTTTTGTTCAATTTTTTCTTTAAGATCAATCGAAGAGGTTTCAGAAAACTGGTTGTTCTCAATCTTAGCTAAAAACAGTAACGACTGGGTTAGTCGCGATAGTTTTTCAATGGCCTCATACACGGGCTGTACGTTTTTGCTTTGTTTTTCCGACAGATTTTCCTGGATTAACAGGTCGAGCTTTGAACGAATTATCGCCAACGGTGTTTGCATTTCGTGAGAAGCGTTTTCAGTGAATTCCTTTAATAGCAAATAATCGTGTTGCGCCTGGCCGGTGGCCTGTTCTAAGGTTTCGTTCATAAATGCGAATTCTTCAACGCCATTTGATGTAAATTCCAGCGCTTGTTTCTTGTCGAGCTTGAATCTTTTCATTGTATTCAACGTCTCATAAAATGGTTTCCAAAGGCGCTTCAACAGAACTCTATTGATCACCACTGAAACAATCAATATCATTAAAATCGTGAGGGAGGAGATTAGCAGGATGGAAGTTATGAGATCGTCTGTCCCTTCCAATGATTTTGCTACCGATACAGTGTAAATGTTTCTATTGACGACTAAACCAAATTGAAGTGTCCGGTAAGGATTTTTTTCTTTGTTATCCCGATCGATTACAGCGATTGTTTCAAATTTTCTTTTTTTAAAAACTTCTGTTGCTGTAACATAGGTAATTCTTTGATCCTTTACGGGGATTGGTTCCGGCAAAACATTGTGCTCTTTTACATAGGTTTCGATTTCGTGTTGCTCAATGTTGAGGTCTTGATCCACCTGGTCGATCAGGATATACCGGATAGCAATGTAAAATGTAATGCTGGCCAATAAAAAAATCACAATGGTGGCTAGCAGATTAATTCGGTTATATTTTGTAAAGAGTTTCACACGCTGAATTTATATCCCATCCCGTAGATGGATTTTATGTAATCCGAAGAACCAGCTTGTAACAATTTTTTTCTAAGGTTTTTTATGTGAGTATAAATAAAATCATAGTTGTCTACCATGTCCATATTATCTCCCCAGAGGTGCTCAGCGATCGCATGCTTTGAGATCACCCTGTTTTTATTGCCAATAAAATAAAGCAGTAGTTCATATTCTTTCCTGGTTAACTCAACAAGTTTATCATGTACATGGATTGTTTTTTCTGAAAGATCAAGTAAGAGCTCATTTAATTTTACCTGGTTCTTGCCTTCAAAGGATTTGCGGCGAATAATGGCGGCCACGCGAGCGGATAATTCGGGCAAATGAAACGGTTTCGTCAGGTAGTCATCGGCACCGGCATTCAAGGCGAAGACCTTATCCTCTAATGAATTTCGCGCAGACACGATGAGCACTCCATCCATTTTGTTTTGTTTTTTTAAATCGTTGAGGATTTCAAGGCCACTTCCGTCGGGCAGATTCACGTCGAGTATGACACAGGCATAATCATGTTCTGAGATCTTTTCAATAGCAGAGGAAAAATCCGGGGCTCGCTCGCAAACAAATTGTTCGTTGGCAAGATAAGTACAGATGCTGTCTGATAATTCCTTTTCATCTTCAATCACCAGGACCTTCATGGCAGTGATTTTTCAGATCAAAACTAACGCAAGATCGGCGTCAAATCTGAAGAAATTATGTTGACCTGTCCCATTGAACCCTTGTCTTCCGGGTCCACTATCTGTTAGGCACGAACCTGGAAAGGCAAATGGTTCTACAGAATTTCACCAGATTTGATGTTCAACTTTACACCCAAATTTCAAAATGTTATTTTATGAAAGAACTATTCTTTATTGTGGTGGCAGCAACAATCGCCGTTTTACCGGCTTGTGGCCAGAAGTTGAAAGAATCTCAAGTACCTGCTCTTGCAAAGACATCATTCCAGAAAAAATATCCTGGCGTGAAAGGAAGTTGGGATAAAGAAGATGATAATTACGAAGTCAATTTCAAACAAGATGGCAAAGCGATGTCGGCAGTAATTGACAAGAATGGAACAATTGTTGAGACTGAAACTGATATTCCTGTCACGGACCTGCCGAGGGCCGTTAGGGATTACATGAAGGCGCATTATGCAGGGGTAAAGGTCAAAGAGGCCGCTAAAATTGTTAAGGCCAATGGCGATGTGAATTACGAAGCGGAAGTAAATCACAAAGACGTGATCTTTGATGTAAATGGTAAATTTATAAAAGAGGCAAAGGATTAAATCTATGAAAAGCCGCAAACGACCCTTGCGGCTTTTACATTATGTTCAGACTGGAAATGAAATATCTTCTTACCCCTTCCATTTTATTCACGGCGGTTCTTTCTTACGGCCAGGGCCGAACACTCAATGAATACATAGAGCTTGCAAAACAAAACAGCGCTTCGATAAGAAGCTTACAAAATCAAATTCTCTCCCACCAGATCGATAGCCAGATCCTAAAAGCCACCACAAAAACACAACTGAATTTTGTGAGTAATGAAATGTATGCGCCTGTCATTAAAGGATGGGGATATGATGAAATTATCACCAACATTGCGCAGGTGTCCGCAATGATACAGGCGACAAAGACCTTTTTATCAAAAGAGAATCTTGGAGCACAGTACAGGCAAATCGCATTGCAGAATCAATCACTCCGTGACACGATTTTTCTTTCGACAAAGGACCTGGTAAAAACAATTACTGAACAATATATCACCGCCTACGGGGATCAGCTCACCATGGATAATACCCAGGAATTATACAACCTGCTAAAAAAGGAATCTGACGTTTTAAAGAAGCTGGCACAGTCGAATGTTATTAAGCAAACCGATTTCCTTGCCTTCGATATCACCGTCAAGCAACAGGAGTTAACGTATCTGCAGGCGCAGATACAATACAACGCTGACTATCTCACCCTAAACTACCTGGTGGGAATTGTCGACACAACGATTACGCGTGCAGCGTTGTTCATGATTTTTACAGCACAGCATTTTACCAGCGATATGTGACCGACAGCCTGCGGATTGAAAATGAACGCAGGCTTATCAATTATGATTACCGTCCAAAAGTCAGTGCGTTTACAGACGGCGGCTTTAACACATCACTCCAGAACACGCCGTACAAAAATGTCGGATTTAGTTTTGGGGTCAATATTAAAAAACTCATTTACGACGGTCATCAAAAAAGGTTGAAATATCAGAAGCTGGATATCGAAGATAGCACCAGGCTAACCAACAGGGCTTTCTTTGTCAATCAATATAGACAGCAAGTTTCGCAGTTGCTCATTCAGTTGCGTGCTACAGAAAAGTTGTTTGAACAAATAAATCAGCAACTGAATTATACGAAAACGCTGATCATTGCCTATGACAAATTATTAGAGACAAGTGACGTAAAGATTACGGACCTGGTTATAGCGATAACAGGATACTTGAATTCCCAGAATGCATATCGACAAAACATCATCAGCCGTTTGAAAATCGTAAATC
>VBAU01000052.1:0-2444 GCA_005883855.1 Bacteroidota bacterium | reverse complement strand
GCCGGTTACGGTGACATCAATAAGCAACCAACCCCTTACTGAATATGCGGAATTAAATGCTACATCCTCATTCTTACAGGACAATGTTGTTAAGTCAAACGTCAATGGTTATGTCAAGTCGGTCAACACGAAAATCGGACAGCACGTTACGGCGGGGCAGACCTTGTTTATTTTGCAAACAAAAGAGGCACAGAGCCTTGGCAGCACCATTAATAAATTAGATTCCTCATTTCATTTTTCGGGCATCGTTCGAATTACTGCTCCAGAGGCGGGGTATATTACGCTGCTGCCGCACCAGGTCGGTGATTATGTGCAGGATGGCGAACAGCTGGCCGAGATCAGTAATTCCAACAGCTTTGGTTTTGTATTGAATCTCCCGTACGAACTAAATAGGTATGTTTCACAAAAGAAGGAAGTACAGGTGATCCTGCCGGACAGCACGCATCTAAAAGGGATAGTCGCTTCGTTTATGCCTTCCCTTGATTCAACTTCACAAACGCAACGCGTTTTAATTAAGGTAACGCCAGCAATTAGCATTCCTGAAAATCTTATCGCAAAAGTGAGGATACTAAAAGCACAGAAGACAAATGTGATTTCCTTGCCGAAACAAGCGGTGCTTAGTGATGAATCGCAAACCAATTTCTGGGTGATGAAAATGATCGATTCGGTGAGAGCCGTAAAAGTGCCGGTGGTCAAAGGCATAGAGGCGGATGGCAGAGTGGAAATTGTTCGGCCGCAATTCACTTCGAATGATAAGATTTTGTTGACCGGAAACTATGGATTGCCCGATACGGCGAGAGTGAAGATTGTGAAGGGTGAATAGGAGAGACAAGGCATAACTTGTCTCAACAGCATGCCTTGTCTCCGTGCGGGCCTTTTTGTCACGGACAGTAGTAATGGCATTCAGTAATAAATGATCAATAATTAATCATTGCGCAATTTCTTTATCTCATACAAGAGTCCGTTGACGGTGATCATCGTTCTCATCATCATGAGTGGTGTCTACATCTATAGCCGCCTTCAAACCTCTTTGTTTCCGGAGATAACTTTTCCTAAAATAAAAATCATTGCCGACGCAGGATTACAGCCGGTGAATAAAATGATGGTGACGGTGACAAAGCCCCTGGAAAATGCCATCAAGCGGGTACCCGACCTCGCTGATATTAGAAGTATAACCAGCCGCGGCAGTTGTGAGATTTCCGCGTTCATGGATTGGGATGCCAATGTAGACTTGAGCCAACAGCGAATCGAATCCAGGATTTCTGAAATAAGAAATGACCTGCCGCCCGGAGTGCAGATCACGGTTGAAAGAATGAATCCTTCCATCCTGCCAGTAATAGGGTATACTCTTGAAACAAATAACACGGGCTTCACTGCCATCGACATGAAGCAGATCGCACTGTATACCGTGAAACCTTTTTTGTCGCAGGTTAAGGGCGTTGCCGAAATTCGGATCATCGGAGGAAAACAAAAGGAGTACTGGCTCACACTGAATCCTCAAAAAATGAGTCAGCTTAACATTACCCCAGATATCCTCTCTAATGCATTAACTCAAACAAATTTTATTCAATCGAATGGATACCTCTCTGATTATCATTTAATGTATCTAACGGTGACCGATGCAACGGTTCATTCCCTGGATGAGTTGCAAAATCTTATTATCTCAAACAACGGAAAAAGAATTGTACAACTTAAAGACATCGCCGAGGTAAAGATTAGGGAGGGTGTCGAATACACGAGGATCAATGCCAATGGGAAAGAGGGTTTGCTGGTTGCAATCATTAAGCAACCCAATACAAACCTAATTGCGGTTTCTGATGAGATGGAAAAAAAAGTGGAGGATCTGAAGAAATTACTTCCTCCGGGAGTGACTGTCAGCCCGTATTATGTGCAAGCAGATTTTGTGAATGATTCGGTAAAGAGCGTAACAGACAGCCTTTGGATTGGGTTGGCCCTGGCCATTGTTGTTGCCATCATTTTTTTGCGTTCGTTTAAAGCCAGCGCTACGATTTTAATTACGATTCCCATTACTATTTGCTTAACGCTGATCGCGATGTACACGGTTGGCTACACACTGAACATAATGACGCTGGGTGCTATTGCGGCAGCAATCGGCCTTATTATAGACGACGCTATTGTGGTAGTGGAACAAATCCATCGAACGCATGAGGAACATCCCGGCGAGCCATCGACGACAATCGTGCAGAAAGCAATTCATTACTTATTGCCGGCTATGATCGGCTCATCCATGAGCACCATTGTGATATTTATTCCGTTTGAAATGATGAGTGGAGTAGCGGGCGCCTATTTTAAAGTAATGACCAACACAATGATCATGATACTTGTGTGTTCCTTCTTTGTGACATGGATTTTTTTGCCGGTTGTGTATTTGTTGTTAACCAGGCGATCAAAAGAAACGAGAAAAAAAAGTGTGAAACCAGTCG
>VBAU01000051.1:19380-25841 GCA_005883855.1 Bacteroidota bacterium | reverse complement strand
TGACTGCTGGCTTGTCTTCTTCGGCCCAACTCAAGGGCCGCTGCAATAGTGATAGCCTTGGCCTCACCTATGCCCTTGATTCGCATCAAATCTTTTACAGCGAGTTTTCCTAATTCATTCAGATTATTCTTCCCCAATTGCATTACTTCCTTTCCAAGGTCGATGGCGCTTTTATCCCTTGTGCCATGGTTGAGCAGGATTGCCAGCAATTCCGAATCGCTTAGATGAGATGGCCCATGATTTAGTAATTTTTCTCGAGGCCTATCGTCTTTTGCCCATTGCTTGATAGAGTAATTATTCTCTTGCATTGGCCAAGATTAGTGAATATTTTTATTCCTGTGAGTGCAACTTAACGGCAAAAACGCCGTTAAAAATTGCCGAAATCCTAATCCCTTTGAAAAAGATAAAATTCAATTCTTATGAGATTTAATCGTTCAACCGTAATGGGTGCAATGCATCCTATTCTGTTCTTCGCAGGCGTTTATGCCGTGGTTCTGTTGTTCTCGATTTTTATTTGCTCAACCATCTTTTATAGTTGTAACGCTGCTAAGGTAACTGTAGCGAAAAAGACTCAACAGGTTTCTCCCGTCACCAGTGCCGCAACGGCTAGCATTGCTGGCGTGAAGTAAATAAAACTTGTTTTCGAGCAATTAAATTCTCGGCAGCAATTTCAATGGCTGGTAATTTATATCTTCGCCACTCCAAAGCGAGATATTTTCAGCCATGCAACCCTTTGCAAAAATCTTCTCAGGAACTGGTTCTCAACAATTAGCCGAACAGATTTGTAAACGCTACGGCTGCCAGTTAGGAACGATCAATATTCAAAAGTTCAGTGATGGAGAAATATGCCCCATTTTCCTCGAAAGCGTGAGGGGCGATTATGTTTTCCTTGTTCAAAGCACCCATTCTCCAACTGATAACCTCATGGAGCTACTGCTGATGATTGATGCCGCCCGAAGGGCCTCGGCCTACAAAGTCATCGCAGTAATACCTTATTATGGCTATGCCCGGCAGGATAGAAAAGATAAGCCAAGAGTAGCCATTGGAAGCAAATTAGTCGCTAACATGCTGGTTGCGGCCGGGGCTGACAGGGTGATTACCATGGACCTCCATGCCCCACAAATTCAGGGTTATTTTGATATACCAGTTGACCACCTGGATAGCTCCGCTGTTTTTATTCCTTACATACAAAATTTAAGACTGGAAAATCTTACCTTTGCGGCCCCCGATGTGGGAGCAGCTAACCGCATCCGGGAAATTGCCAGTTATTTTGAAGCGGAGATGGTGATTTGCGACAAACACCGCAAACGCGCCAACGAGATAGCGAGCATGATCGTGATAGGGGACGTGGAAGATAAAGACATCGTTTTAATCGACGACATCTGCGATACCGGAGGAACGCTGGTGAAAAGTGCCGCTCTTTTAAAAGAAAAGGGAGCACGAAGTGTGAGAGCACTGATCACACACCCAGTCTTGAGCGGCAATGCTTATGAAAATATTGCGAACAGCGTGCTCGAAGAGCTAGTGGTTTGTGACACGATTCCGTTGGATAAGAAACTGGCTAAAAAGATTAAAGTTCTTACGGTATCTGAGCTTTTTGCAGTTGCCATAAGGAATGCATATGAAAACAAGAGTATAACCAGCTTATTTATTCATTCGCAGAGGAAAGCGTAGGCAAGAGATGATAGATGATAGACATTAAGCATCAAAACCAGGCAATAATTCAAATAAACATAAAATGAAAACGATTACAATCGAAGGACAACTGAGGACCGAGCTTGGCAAAGGAGCCACCCGCCAACTTCGCTCTCAGGGCAGCGTGCCTGGTGTAATTTACGGCGGTGCAAAGGAGATTAATTTTTCAGCTCCTGCCATTGCGTTTAAGCCATTAGTGTATACACCAGATTTTCAGTTTGCCGAAATAAAACTGAATGGCGACAGCTACAGATGCATCATGAAGGATCTGCAGTTTGATAAAGTAACTGACCACCTGATCCACGTGGACCTGCTTGAGCTGGTAGAAGACAAAAAAGTGATTGCGAGTATTCCTCTAAAATTTGATGGCGCACCGATCGGTGTGAAAGATGGCGGAAAGCTTCACATCAAGATGAAAGCTCTTAAAGTGAAAACCTATCCAAAGTATTTAAAAGAGCGCATTGATGTAAACATTGACGACCTTGAATTGAATGGAAACATTCGGGTAGAAGACGTACAAGTAGAACACTACGAAATAATGAATTCACCTCGCATTCCGATTGCTTCGGTAACTCTTACGAGAGAATTGAAGCAAGAAGAGGCAGCAACACCTGGAACTGCTCCCGCAGCGACAGGTGCCGCTGGAACTGCCGGGGCCCCTGGAACAACAGCTGCACCTGCCGGAGCAGCGCCGGCGCAGGCAGCAACTCAAGGGAAGAAATAAATTGGTTAGCTGAGAGAGTAACCCTGTCAACATCGGCAGGGTTTTTTGTTAACCGGCTGGAGGCTTGTCGACATCCTCATAACTTTGCCCGCTCTGGCAGCTGAACGGGACGCCAGCTCGCAATTGAAAGAATATGAAATTTCTGATCGTTGGTTTAGGTAATCCAGGCAACGAATATGCGCATACACGTCATAACATCGGATTTGACGTGGTAAATGCGTTTGTCACCAGGCATGGCGGGAGTTTCAGAAATGATCGACTGGCCTACGTAGCAGAGGTCAAATGGAAAGGAAAAAAGTTTGTTTGCATTTGCCCCACTACGTTCATGAACTTGAGCGGAAAGGCCGTCAAATACTGGATGGACAAAGAAAAAGTAGCGCTGGAAAATATATTGGTGATTATGGACGAAGTGGCTTTACCAAATAACAAGCTTCGCCTTCGTCCGGCAGGAAGCGATGGTGGTCATAACGGGCTAAAAAGCATTCATGAATCATTGGGAACAACTCAATATCCCCGTCTGCGGTTCGGGATTGGGAACAACTATCCAAGAGGAATGCAGTCAGAATTTGTCCTTGGGAAATGGTTTAAAGAGGAGGAGCCTATCGTGAAGCTTAAAATCGAAAAAGCTATAGAGGCGATAGAATTGTTCGCAACGTCAAATATAACAGCCGCCATGAACCAGGTAAATAACAAAGAATTTGCGCCAGAATAGGGCTTTTCCAAGCATTATGAACGTGCTAATTTTATTCTAATGTTTGTTATGATTAATGACGGGTATTGTTTATTTTAGCACCCCGACCGAATATTTCCTTCGTAAAATCCAGTCTCCTTCGTGAAAGCCGGAGATATATGGGATAGCAACCCTATAAGGTATCCGATGTATTTACTTAAAACCACCTAGTTTATGAAAATTTTTTGCGTAGGCCGTAACTATGTAGCTCATGCTAAAGAGCTAGGCAATGAAGTACCAGACGATCCTGTTATTTTCATGAAGCCTAAAAGTGCGTTACTGCAGCCACATACACCTTTTTATTATCCTGAATTTACCAATGAACTGCATTTCGAATGCGAACTGGTGCTGCGCATCAGTAAGAATGGAAAGTACATCCAGGAAAAATTTGCCAGTAAATACTATGATGCGGTGACCGTAGGAATAGATTTTACGGCTCGTGACATCCAAAATGAACTGAAGGCAAAGGGCCTTCCATGGGAAAAAGCAAAATCATGGGACAATTCAGCAGCCGTTGGCAAATGGATCGCACTTCCGAATATCAAGAATAAGAAGGACATTAATTTCTGTCTATACAAAAACAAAGAGCTGATGCAGCAAAGTAATTCAGGGCTGATGATCCACAATTTTGACGAGATCGTTGCATATATCTCAACTTATTTTTCAGTAAACATCGGCGATCTTGTCTTCACCGGAACACCCGCTGGAGTTGGAGAGTTGGTTGTTGGCGATGAGATCGAAGGCTTCATTGAAGATGAAAGCCTGATGCAGTTGGGCATTAAGTAAGCCTCCACTGGGTGCTGCAAGTTCTTCAAAGTACGCAATCCCAGGAACCAAGATCCAAAAATTAAAATTTTCAAATTCAAACTCAGACCGGAGTCGAACTAGTTATTATTTGTGATTTATTTGTTTCTTGTTATTTGGTTCTTGGATCTTAGCCGTATCATCCATCGTCTAACCAACTATCATCGTACTCCTTTACCTTTGCCGAGCTTCTATACACGAAATCTGCAATCTTAAATCGCTATGGCTGCACGCACAGATCTTTTCGTTAGCCCGGATTATTATCAAATAGATGAACTACTGACCGAGGAACAAAAACATATTCGCGAAGCTGTTCGCAATTATGTGAAAAAAGAAATTACTCCGATCATTGAAGATTATGCGCAGCGCGCCGAGTTCCCTCAGCAAATCGTGAAGCAGTTGGGCGAACTGGGCTGTTTTGGCCCTACAATTCCGCATGAATACGGCGGCGGTGCATTGGATTATATCAGTTATGGCCTGATGATGCAGGAATTGGAAAGGGGTGATAGTGGGGTTCGTTCAACGGCGTCCGTTCAAGGTTCTCTTGTAATGTTTCCTATTTATGCATATGGTAGTGAGGAACAGCGAAAGAAATTTTTGCCTAAGCTGGCAACGGGTGAATGGTTGGGCTGTTTCGGGTTGACAGAACCTAATCACGGCAGCGATCCTTCCGGCATGCTCAGTAATTTTAAAAATGCGGGTGACCATGTGATCCTGAATGGTTCGAAGATGTGGATCAGCAACGCCCCGTATTCTCAGGTTGCAATAGTTTGGGCAAAAGATGAACAAGGTGAGATCCAGGGATTGATCCTTGAGAAAGGAATGAAAGGATTTTCTGCTCCAACTACGCATGGCAAATGGAGTCTGCGGGCTTCAGCGACCGGTGAGTTAGTTTTTGATAATGTAAAAGTTCCTAAGGAGAATATTCTTCCAAATGTCAAGGGTTTGAAGGGACCACTCAGTTGTTTGACAAAGGCGCGGTATGGCATCGCCTGGGGAACGGTTGGCGCCGCGATGGATTGTTACGACACCGCTCTACGTTATTCAAAAGAAAGAATTCAATTTGACAAACCAATCGGAAGTTTCCAGTTACAGCAAAAAAAGCTGGCAGAGATGCTCACGGAAATTACAAAGGCGCAGTTGTTGAATTGGCGGTTGGGAATGTTGATGAATGAAGACAAGGCTACACAGCAGCAAGTAAGCATGGCGAAAAGAAATGGTTGCGAGATAGCGGCGAATATTTGTCGCGACGCCCGGCAAATACTTGGTGGCATGGGTATTACTGGCGAATACAGCGTGATGAGACACATGATGAACCTGGAAAGTGTGATCACTTATGAAGGTACTCATGATATTCACCTGCTGATAACCGGGCAGGACATCACGGGGTTGAATGCGTTTAAGTAGCCCCCTGTCCCCCGAAGGGGGAACTTAGTGCGGGCAGTATTTTCCTGAAGTAACAGTTCTTTAATTCGCTGGATAAAAGATGTTTTCGCTTGAGTTTGTAGATCGGTCAATATTTTTCTGAAGTAACAATTCCTTAATAGCTGGATAAAAAATGTTTCCCTTGAGTTGTCGATTGAATAGAAGCATAAATCATTTGCGTTAAAATTTTAGGAGCAACAGGCAAATTAACATTGGGACTTGTTTTCGCTTGAGTTTGTCCATTGAAAAGAGGCATTCATCAATTTGCGTTTACAATTTGTGGAGTATTCAATTTCTCCCCTTCGGGGTAAAAAGAAAGTACAACGCGCAAACTAACACTGGGGCTTTATGAAAATCTTCTTCATCGGTTTTATGGGGTCGGGAAAAACACACTGGGGCAAACGGGTCAGTGAAAAAGTTCACATCCCTTTCTTCGACCTTGACGAGCAGATTACGGCACATGAAGAAAAATCCATTGTTGAAATCTTTTCTGAAAATGGCGAAGAATATTTTCGCTTGCTCGAGAAAGATATCCTTCACATCATCACGGAAATGTTTCTACAATAACATCGATTACATGAACCAGTCCGGTACAACCATTTGGATCAACACGTCGATTGATGTATTGTTCCAACGGCTATTAAAGGAAAAGCCGGTGAGGCCATTGATCAAGAACCTGACCAACGACCAGCTAAGAGGATTTATCATAAAGAAATTCTCTGACAGAAAAATTTTTTACGAACAAGCCGATATTATAATTGATGAAGATCCTGTGCGTTTGGAAAACCTCGTTGAAAAAATTTTCCATGCATAAAAGGTTTCTTTCACTCGGGGCGCTTTTGGGAATGATCGCTGTGTCATTGGGAGCTTTTGGTGCTCATGGCCTCAAGCAAATTGTTTCACCCGGTGATGTGAGCGTTTTTCAAACAGGGGTTCAATATCAAATGTATCATACCCTGGCGCTGATGTTGGTTGGTATCGTGTACGACCGGTTGCCCAACAAGTGGATAGTGCTGGCCGGTTACCTGTTTTCCCTTGGTGTACTTTTTTTCTCAGGATCACTTTACCTGATCACAGCTTTGA
>VBAU01000051.1:10876-19286 GCA_005883855.1 Bacteroidota bacterium | reverse complement strand
CTATTCGGTCTGTTCAAAAGGAATTAATTATAGGGGTAACGTTAGCACGCTTTCTGTTCCGTTGTTTTTCTCGATTTTAAAATCACCTCCAATACTTTTCATTCGCCGATCAATGTTTTGCAAGCCATTCCCAAATTGCCGGATATTCTGGAGATCGATGCCAATACCGTTATCATGGATTGCTATTTGGAGTATTCCATTGGCGATAATGTGGATGGTGATTTCACTTGCTTTCGAATGTTTCAGCATATTATTCAGCGTCTCCTTTACACACAAAAAAATATTTCTCCTTTTATCGCCGCTCAGTTCTTGCTCGTGAATGAAATCAGGAATGTTGACTCTGCAATTTACAGAAGTGCCCTCAAGGTATTCGGTAGCGTATGCCCGTATGTACGAGACCAGGTTCCCTAATGAATCATTCTTACTGTTCATACTCCAAATGATGGCATTCATCTTATTCAGGATATCATCGGCCGACTGCGAGATCCGTTCGATTTCAGGCGGTGTATTCTCCTTCATTTTATTTTTTGCTATTTCACTCATTAAGCGGATCGCTGTCATCCCTGAGCCGAGCTCATCATGCATGTCGGCGGAGATCCGGTTCCTTTCTTCCTGTTGGGCGGTTATAATGGCCATTTGCTTTTCAAATTCTTTTCGTTCATTCTCCATTTTCAATCGTTCTCTTTCTTTTGTTTGTTCGATGATCTGTCTTCGATTCTTATAACTCAAGCCTGCCAGAAAAAATACGAGTTCCAGGAATAATCCTAGTTCATAATAAAAAAGAGCCGAGGTAAAAATGGTCGGCAGTTTGCTGGGTGCATGTCCAATCAGTATCAAAAACTGCGACGAAACAGCAAAAAAGAAGTAAAGAAGATTTCCCCAAAAAAGATAGCGCAGCAATTTGTCTTTCCAATATCTCAGGCAATAAACCAGGAACACCACCATCATCACCAGCAAAACAATCTTGGTGATGTTTTCCACGCCGTTGAAAAAAACGAAGTTGTTGGTAAAAAAATAGAAATAGGAAAACAATAACATAGAAATGACGACTCCAGCAATTCCCGTGTTGTAAAGGGTATTAAGAAAAGGATATTTTTCGCGGGTCGAAAGGAATTTTTGCATGAAGATCATATAGAAGCCTATGCCTGTGCATTGCATAATGAAATCAAAATAGGCCTCCATGAAGAACACATTGTTATTGATCTTTAAATCAAAATACGTTTTAGTGAACAGCATGCCGCCGAGGAAAATTGCATAACCTGCATAATATAAAAATTCCTGGTTGCCCCCCTGCATGTAGTTCGCGAGGGAAAAAAGGATCATCATCAAAAAAAGTCCGCAGAAGAGATATGTGATAATATTTCCATAGAAACGGGGTGCTGCCAAATCAAAAATGAATGTGGACAGGTGAGATTTTTGGATTATCCGTGGCCTTATGGTGTTGATATAAGTTTTTACAAACCTCATCTCGGCAAGTAAAGTAGCAGAGTCATGGGGGCTCAGAATAAAGAGACGGTATCCCATGCTATCGGGAAAATCAGGCTCAATAGTTGGCAGCTTTATCAACGTACCTTGTGACAGCTTGTAAAGTTGAATCGATGAGTAATACAATCCAGGAAAAAACCAGTCGGAGTCGGCCGCATCGGCAGAATTCTGCACGCGAAACCGAAGAATCAATTTATGGTTTACGAATCTTGCAGGGATATCTTTAATAAAGGAAGATCCTTTTTGAAAATTGATCGCCGGGTAGCTGCTTTCCAATGACGAGTCGGCAGAGAGGAATGCTACTTCGGTTTTATCGCGTATCGCCAGGTAAGGTATTGCCTTGCTGATATCAATTGTCGTTGAATCGGAAGTTAGCTGCGAAAAGCTGTGTTGACAGCAAAATAAAAAACAAATGAGAAAAGAAGGCTTGCAAACGTTCACGTGAAAACATGTTCTTCTCATAGCAGGTGTTCCAAACAGAATTTCTCGTTGGGTAAAAACAAAAGTAAGGTATAGCCCTTAGTTTTAATAGTACCTCCAGTACCACTTTGTGGGTATTTGTTCATTTGGCAATAGGCAATGTGCAATAGGCGAAAGGGTCCAGCACAAGATTTGCCAATTGCTTATTGCCTATTTCTTCTCGTGGCTCCTAATTTAATTATCTTTGTTTTCATGGCTAATAAGCTTAAGAAAAACTCCAAAAAGAATCCTGCGGATAAGCCAACGAAAGCAGCCAATGATCTGAAACCCGAAAAGGAAGAAAAGATTGACCTGAAAAAATTGGCAAGGGATGAACGCACCTGGAAGATAACAGGAGCCTTTTTTATCCTCATAGCTCTAATTCTCTTTATATCCTTCATCTCCTATTTTTTTACGTGGAAAGAGGACCAGTCGTATGTTTCACAAGGAGCGTCCATTCTTTTTGACAATACTGCAAAAGTGAACAACCTGCTGGGCAGGTTGGGAGCTTATGTTTCTCATTCCCTTATGAGGAATGGCTTTGGGATCGCTTCTTTTTTTATTTGCAGTTTTTTCTTCGTCGTCGGGGTAAATCTCCTTTTTAGCAAAAAGGTATTTTCAGTCTGGCGCAATCTTCGATACGTCGTCGTTGGTATCGTCGTGATCTCCGTTTCGCTTGCATTTGTTTTTTCAAACAGCGTTTTTGCCTACGGTGGCGCAGTTGGCACGATGATCAGTAATTGGCTTGTAAGCTTAATGGGAACGATTGGCACCGCGTCATTATTATTCGTGGCCTTCTTTGCTTACGTTATCTGGCAGTTCAATCCGGTGTTTCATTGGCCCCGAAAGACACAGCCCATTACAGAACCGAATAATGAGCAAGCGGTCGAGCAATTGGTGTTGACTGGGCAAACTGTTAATGATATCTATTCAGAAAAACGGGGTAATTCCCTAAAGGGAGACGCCCGCCTGCCGGACGGACAGGCCAAACTTTTTATTGCAACAGATGTCAATACATCGCAATCTGCAAACGATCTTAAAATAATAGTAAAAGATGAGGGCGAGTACGACGCAGGAAAGGCCTTTGAAGATCCGATTGTAACAAAAGAAGTGGTTGCCGACCTAATGCATCAGCACGATATATCCGGCGATGATCAGATGGTGACAAAACCCAGGATAAGGGCCACCGCTTTATCTGCCGAGGAACTAGAGTTGGAGATTAAAGCACCGACCGAAGAAGAAGACCAGGCAGAAACAAAGGAAAAGAGCTACGAAGACCTTCCTCCATATGAGCCCACACTGGATTTGAGAGATTACAAATACCCTAAGCTCGACCTGCTTGAGACCCATGGTAGTGAGAAGATCACTATGGACCCACAGGAGTTAGAGAATAACAAGAATCAAATCATTGCGACTTTAAAAAATTACGATATCGAAATACAAAGGATCACTGCACAGGTTGGGCCAACTGTGACTTTGTATGAAGTGGTACCTGCGCCGGGAATACGGATTTCACGCATAAAAAACCTGGAAGATGATATCGCGCTTAGCTTAGCTGCGCTGGGCATTCGCATCATCGCGCCAATTCCGGGCAAAGGCACGATAGGTATAGAAGTTCCCAACGTGAGAAAAAGCGTTGTAAGCATGAAAACGCTGCTGGCTTCTGAAAAATTCCAGTACAATAATTATGCGTTACCTATAGCTATCGGGAAAAAAATTGACAACGATAATTATATCGTCGACCTGGCCAGCATGCCGCATTTGCTTATGGCCGGTGCAACCGGGCAAGGAAAATCTGTTGGTGTAAATGCTATCCTGGTCTCGCTCCTCTATAAAAAACATCCGTCACAATTAAAGTTTGTGTTGATCGATCCTAAGAAAGTCGAGTTGAGCCTTTATAATAAAATTGAAAAACACTTTCTCGCCAAATTGCCCGGTGAGGAAGACGCGATCATCACGGACACAAAGAAAGTTATCAATACGCTGAATGCACTGTGTATTGAAATGGACAACCGGTACGATCTGTTGAAAGAAGCGGGCGCAAGAAATATTCGGGAGTACAATGAAAAATTCATTAAGCGAAGATTGAATCCGCAAAAGGGACATCAATATTTACCCTTCATTGTGCTGGTGATCGATGAGTTTGCCGATATGATCATGACAGCGGGCAAGGAAATCGAGATGCCGATCGCACGATTAGCTCAGCTTGCCCGTGCTGTGGGAATTCATCTTATCATTGCAACCCAACGACCCTCCGTGAATATTATCACGGGAACCATTAAAGCGAATTTCCCATCGCGCATTGCATTTAAAGTTTCATCCAAGATCGATTCAAGAACCATATTGGATATGGGAGGGGCTGAACAACTGATCGGCAAAGGCGACATGTTGATCTCGCACCACGGAGAAATTACCCGCCTTCAATGTGCATTTGTGGACACACCGGAGATTGATAAGATCGTCGATTTTATTGGCGAACAGCGTGGCTATCCACAAGCATTTTTGTTACCTGAATATATTGATGAAAAAGACCTCGAAGGAAGAGATTTCGATCTCAACGACCGCGACGCACTGTTTGAAGACGCAGCACGGTTGATCGTTCAAAACCAGGTGGGTTCAACATCTTTGCTGCAACGCAGAATGAAGCTTGGTTACAATCGTGCCGGCAGGTTGATGGATCAACTGGAAGCGTTTCGCATTGTAGGTCCCAGCCAGGGTAGCAAGGCGAGAGACGTGTTAGTAAAAACAGAGGCTGAACTCAATGAGCTTCTTCAGACCTTGTAGTCCGAAAAGAGTTGTTAAGAATTTTCTGTCAATGCAACTGTGACTGGCTAATAGTGATCTACCATTTAATTCACTTATCTTTGGCCGCTCGCATTACATGCGACTAAAAATATCCCCGAAGACAATTCATGATGAAAATAATCTATTCTTTCCTCGCAATATTCACAGTCTTTACCGCTTCAACGTCTGCACAGACAAACAATGATCCTGATGCCAAAAAAATTCTTGATGCAGTCAGCACAAAGTTCAAATCTTACAAAGCGGTGGAGGCAAGTTTCACATACAAAGTAGAGAACGCAGACGGCAAAACCATCTCTTCAAAAAAAGGAGCTGTCTATATGAAGGGAACAAAATACAGGGTGAGCTTTGTGGGGCAGGAGATTTTTTGTGATGGAAATACTGTTTGGACCTATGACAAATCCTCTAATGAAGTAACCATCACCAAACTGGACAACAACTCCAACACAACCATCACGCCGCAAAAACTATTCACCAATTTTTATGACAAAGATTTCTTGTACAAGTTAAATGGTGAAAAGAAAATAAGTGGCAAGACTGTCCAGGAAATTGAAATGACCCCTAACGACAAAACAAAGGCGTTTCACAAAGTCTATCTTACCGTTGATAAGAATGCAAAAACCATTTACAGCACGAAGGTGTTGGAAAAGGCAGGAAACCGCTACACCTATACTGTGACTACATTAAAAGGTAACGCCAATATTCCCGACTCTAAATTTGTCTTCAACAAAAGTGATTATCCCGGCGTCGAGGAGGTGGATTTAAGGTAAGAGCACGACCGACTTTCCCATTAATAGTTATTCATCACTCATTCATCATTCAACATTCATCATTCATCATTCATTACTTTCCCTTTATCCCGAGTAACTCAATTTCAAAAACTAATAACGAGCCACCGGGTATGCCCTGCATGTCGCTAGGTCCATATGCTAATTGATAAGGAACAAAAACTTTGTATTTTGATCCCACGGGCATAAGTTGTAAGACTTCTGTCCATCCTTTGATTACCCCCGTGACGGGAAATTCTGCCGGTTTTCCTCTCGAATACGAGTTATCGAATTCGGCGCCACTCAAAAATATGCCCCGATAGTGACAAACGACAGTATCGGTAATTGCCGGCTTTGTCCCCGTTCCCTGCGTGAGAACTTGAAATTGCAATCCGGATGCCGTCGAGGTAACACCAGGTTTGTTTTTATTTTCAGCCAGGAATTTCTCACCGGCTTCAATGTTCGGTTTTGATTTCATCGCTTGTTGCTGATTTAAAAAGACCATCATTACATTATTAGCTTTTTGATCGTTGAACAGTTGCTTACCGCTCATTGCATGGTTGATGCCAGCTGTAACGATAGGTGCTTTGATCCTTGTTACACCCTGCTGTTTATAAAACTCAGCAGCATTAACACCCATTCCGTAATTGGCAGAATCTTCGAAGCTTTTTATCAAAGTGCCGGGAGGAGTTTTTTGGACGGGCTTCGGGGCGGCTTTATGTACAGAATCGCTTTGCATGCTGATGCAATTCATCATTGTACTTAGAGCGAGATCGCGTTCAATTATCAATTTTTGTCCCGAAAGCTCGTCGCTCATCGCCTTGCAAACAATGGCCGGATTCACTTTCTTAATTCCCTGCGACCGATAAAAGTTAACAACGCTCAACCCGATTACATAGTTCGCAGAATCTTCTAAGTTTTTTAATTGGACAGCCGGTGCCGCGGGTTTCTGAGTCGGTTTCGCTACCGGTTTATTCACAGGTTTGGTTTGCCCATGCACAAAAATGGTTAAATAGGGAAAGACAGCACATATCACGACCTTCTTCATGTCAGAGTTTTTGATGACCTGCAAAAATAAAGGTTAAGCGAATAAGTAACGAGTCCTTGATCCTTTAATTTCGTTAAGGTGATCAAATCTTCCATTGCTGCATATCGCAATGCTTATTTGGGATTATCCAGTCCTACCTGGTGGTTAGCGCTGGTCATGTTTGTGAATCGTGCAGGTACCATGGTTCTACCTTTCATGACTGTGTACTTACGAGACGAAATGCATTACACCATTGCTCAAGCAGGGTTGGAGATCGCTCTTTTTGGTGCGGGCGGTATTCTTGGAAACTATGTAGGAGGAAAACTTACTGATAAGATCGGCTTTCACGAGGTTCAATTCTGGAGCCTGTTTCTCAATGGTGTCTTGTTTATTATTTTGAGCTGGATGTATTCGTTCTTGCAAATTGGTCTTTGCATGTTCACCATTGGTGTTGTTGGTGAAGCATTTCGTCCAGCAAACGCAACCGCCATTGCGCATTACAGCCTGCCGGAGAATCGCACTCGCTCTTATTCGCTCAATCGTCTTGCCGTAAATCTTGGATTTTCTATTGGACCGGCTCTCGGTGGATTGCTTTCATATCAATCGTTGTTTTGGGTGGATGGAATTACATGTATGCTGGCAGCTTTGATGCTGCGAATCACACTGCCACCCCACGAAAAAAGACCCGATCATCATGATGAGCGGACACACAAGGATGACGCGTCGGTTTGGCGTAATGGTGTTTACCTGCGATTTACCTTTTTTGTTTTTTTATCTGCGTTGTGTTTTTTACAAGTGTTTAGTATACTGCCCATTTTTTTCAAGGAGCAATTGCATTTTGATAAACCGCTGGTTGGTGCCCTGCTGGCATTGAATGGGCTTATCATTGTTATCATAGAAATGGTTTTAGTATTCAAATTGGAAGGGAGAAGATCGCCGGTTCACTACATATCGCTGGGAAGTTTTTGCATTGGACTTTCTTACCTGATGCTCAATTTGCCTCTCGCAGGTTTGACCGTGGCTTTGATTGCAATGACAACGCTGACCCTGGGCGAGATGCTCATGTTCCCGTTCGTCAATGCTTTTTGGGTCAAGCGCAGTAACCAATACAACCGGGGTCAATATGCATCGTTATTCAGTATGTCGTTTGCCCTTGCTCACGTGCTCGCACCAACATTTGGCTCGCAGGTAGTTCAGCATGCCAGTTATCGTGTGCTTTGGTGTATTGTTTTTGGTTTGTGCCTGGTTGCGTCCGTCGGTTTTCAAAGGTTTAAACATAATTAGCAGCATGGAAAAATTTATAAAAGAAGTTCAATTGAGATGGTCGGACCTGGACCCGAATTTTCACTTGCGCCATTCGATTTACTATGACTGGGGAGCGTTTTGCCGGATAGAATTTTTAAATCAATTTGGTCTCAATGGCGCGGTGATGCAACGAATCGGTTTTGGCCCGATACTCTTTAGGGAAGAATGTGTCTTTAGAAAAGAGATCAGGCAGGGAGATCAGATCACCATTGATCTTGCCTTATTGAAAGCGAGAAGAAATTATTCAAGATGGAGCATTCACCACGTGATCCGAAAAAATGAAGACATTGTTTGTGCAATGTTGAGTGTTGATGGCGCATGGATCAATACGATTGAACGCAAACTGGCTGTCCCGCCACCGGAGGTGGAAAAAGTGTTTAGTCAAATGCCTGTTGATGAAAACTTTCAGTGGATGGACTAGGAATCACGTCGTTTAGCCTGAAGATTTTTTGAGGGTGCCTTGCTGCAAAACCATTCAATAAGTTGCGTATAAAACTGTTTTCTTTGTATGGTTGTACATAATCTTTCAAGACTTCTGTATTTGTAATCTGAACATCGTCCGGCA
>VBAU01000051.1:4781-10817 GCA_005883855.1 Bacteroidota bacterium | reverse complement strand
AGTAACTGCTTCCTGCACCCGCTTATTGTATTCTTCCGGTTTTTCTTTTTGCTTGCAAGCCCCGAAGCAGGATGAGTCGCATGGCTGACTTTCACGTTGCATAAAGCAAAGGCGCGGACATAAACTAAATTCCTTAATCAGCTTTCTTAAAATGGAGTGGCCATCCACTAAATAATGAAAACTGTAAACAGGAGTAAGATGCTTCTTGTTTTTTTCAATCGCCAAACGCAAATACCCATTCTGATCTTCATATGCAAAAATCCCATACACATCTTCCCATCGTTTTTGCGAGTAATTGAACACAGGCCATAGCCGTTTGATCTCCGATGATTCCAGGATGCAGGCCATTAGTTCAGTACCGCAGGTTTGAAAACTGATAGCATAGGTATAGCGGATAAAATTTTGCTTTTGGCGGCTATCAAGGTTGCTGCTGAAGTGGCCGTTGATCCTGTATCGAATATTTTTTGCCTTACCAACGTAAATGATCTTTCCTTTTTCGTTATGAAAATAATAGACACCCGGAGTGTACGGCAGCTTGTCCCAGTGTTCCTTAGGAACGTTGGGAGGAAGCATCTGTTCTTTTGAACTTCTTTGCAGGCTTTTGACAATGTATTGTTGTGAATCGCTCTCCAACAATTTTTGAAAAACCTTTACGGTGGCCGCAGCGTCTCCAAAAGCGCGATGGCGGTTCTCAATTTGAATACCGAGGGAATTGCACAGTTTACCCAGGCCGTAAGAGGGCAAGCCGGGAAGTATCTTGCGGCTAAGTCTTACCGTGCAAAGTCGCTTCGCATTGTATTCGTAGCCTAAAACAGCCAGGTGGGCTTTGAGAAAGGAATAATCAAAATTTACATTGTGGGCAACAAATACTTTATCGTTCAAAAAATCGTATACGGCATCTGCTACCTCTTCAAACACCGGTGCAGTGGCGACCATTTCATCCGTAATACCTGTCATAGCCTGGATAAACCTCGGAATGGGCTGACATGGGTTGACAAGTGTTTCAAATTTTTCTACTACTTTGTCGCCATCAAAGAGGTGAATAGAAATTTCGGTGATGCCATGCGCTGCTGCATAACCTCCCGTTGTTTCTATATCCACGATAGCGTACATGTGATTTGAGATTTTGTTATTTGAGATTTGACATTTAAGATTTGAGGTTTTGATGTAAAATCTCAAATCTCCATTTCAAATTTATTATCGGGCAACTAAGTTCGCAAAAAAAATCGCGCCGGGAATAATGCACGAGGAAAAAATTATAATGTTTTCTAATCGCCTTCAAAAAGTCTACCGGCATATGAGTAAACAGGCAAAACGATTGGGCGTGACCTGTTACCGGGTTTACGACCATGATCTTCCCGAATTTCCCTTTTGCGTTGAAGTTTATGAAGACAAGTTGTACGTTGCCGAATACAAACGTAGACATCGAATGAGTGAAGACGAGCATGAGGAATGGTTGCGGGAAAGTTTGAATGTGATCAGTGAGATCTTTGGAATTCAAACCGAGAATATTTTTTTGAGATTGAGGAGACGAAAGCAGGGGAAATTGGGTCAATACCAAAAGGAAAGTGCCGGGCAGCATGAATTCGTCGTTCACGAGAACGGATTAAAGTTTCTTGTTAACCTTAGCGATTATCTTGACACAGGTTTGTTTCTCGATCATCGTCTCACAAGAGAAAAGGTAAAGGCTGAAGCCAAGGATAAGAAAGTATTGAACCTTTTTTGTTACACGGGTTCTTTTTCCGTGTACGCGACCGCAGGAGGGGCGCAGGAGGTGGTGTCGGTTGATCTTTCCAAAACTTACCTCGATTGGGGAAAAAGAAATATGCAGCTAAATGGCTTCCTCGCAAACTCCCCTTCAAGGGAAGAGGGCAAGTGTCATTTCATCCATGAAGACGTCAAACAATATTTGAAAACGATTGAACCAGGACATTTCGATTTGGTGATTCTAGATCCGCCCACCTTCAGTAACAGCCAGAGGATGGAAGACTTTTTGGACGTTCAACGAGACCATGTAGAACTGATCAATGATTGTTTACGCGGCATGAAGCCTGGTGCCATTTTGTATTTCAGCACTAACTACACAAAATTTGTAATTGACGAGGAACAGATAAAGGCCACAGCAATCGGTGATATCACAAAACAAACGACGCCTTTCGATTTCGAGGGGAAGTTGCATCGCTATTGCTTTCGAATAACCAGGTGATGCTTAGTGAAGGAAGCGTCATAGTTCCCAATCCATAACTTCATTCACCCATTCAGCTTTATACGGCGCAGTGACCTTTATATAATTGTCTGTGTAACCTCCCATCATGTCACCTTTATCATGAGCTTCAAATAAAACTCTTCTGACGTCGCCGGAATGCTGCTCGGTGAAATATTGCATCTTCATGTAGGAGAGATTGCGAAGAATTTTATTGCGTTCATGGCGCACATTCATTGGCACTACTGGTTTGATATTTAAGGCATGTGTGTTGTCTCTCTCTGAATAAGTGAAGACATGCAGGTATGAAATATCCAACGAATGAAGAAACTCAAATGTTTCTTTAAAATCATTGTAAGACTCTGAAGGAAATCCAACAATCACATCGACGCCAATCGCACAATGCGGCATCAATGTTTTAATGAGTCTTACCCGATCGCCATACAGCTCTTTCTTGTACCGCCTGCGCATTAATCCCAGGATTCGGTTGCTTCCACTTTGAAGAGGTATGTGGAAATGAGGCATGAATTTATCGCTGTTCGCAACAAATTCTATGATCTCATTGCTGAGTAAATTTGGTTCAATTGATGATATCCGGTAACGTTCAATCCCCTGTACTTTTTCCAGGTGTTTGATAAGATCAAAGAGATTCTGTTCGCGATAACTCGGAGACTTCGTTAAGCCTCCCCCGTTGGCGGAGGTTTGGAGGGGGCTTCCAAAATCCCCCAGGTTCACTCCTGTAAGAACAATTTCCTTCACCCCGTGTGCTGCCAGGTGTTCCGCATTTCTTACAACATTCTGAATGGAGTCACTCCGGCTTTTACCTCTTGCCAAAGGAATCGTGCAAAAAGAGCAATTGTAATCGCAGCCATCCTGCACTTTTAAAAAAGTTCGCGTCCGATCATGAATGGAATACGACGAGTAAAAACCATTTACGTCTTCAATATCACAACTGCAAATCTTTGCAGAGTCGCCCTTACTTAATTCCCTGATGTGTTTCGTAATGTTGAACTTTTCAGCGGCGCCCAAAACCAGGTCAACACCCGGTATCTCAGAAATCTCTTTTGGCTTCAATTGGGCATAACAGCCGGTTATGACAACGAAACTTTCGGGGGCTTTACGCTGGATGCGCCGGACCAACTGCCGACACTCTTTATCTGCGTTGTCCGTGACAGAGCATGTATTGATGACATAGATGTCAGCCAGGTCATCAAATTCTTTTTTCTCAAAACCCTCGCCCTCAAGCATTCTTGATAGCGTAGAAGTTTCGGAAAAATTGAGCTTACAACCGAGCGTGTGAAAAGCTACTGTCCTTGCTTCTGCCATAGTGCGCAAAGATAGTGAATGGTGAATTGTGAATGGTGAATGGTGAATGAGGCACAGTTAACAGGAGTAGGACGGTCCAATAGAATCAGCACGTATGCTAGCTGCATAAAATGATTATACTTGTGTGAAAATTGACTGATGAAGAAGTTTGATCCGATTATCGTTTTGGCAATGCTTGCCCTGGCAATTTTTGTTGTCAAGCAATGCAAACATGGCTCACCGGCGACCCGGGACAAACAAGAGAGCGGTCAGACCCATTCAGAGGAAGGGAATCGTGACCGGGGCTTTGACCGCCGTGTTTCCTATTTGCAATACAGCAATCATGCAAAATGTCGCATGCAATGCCGCCACATAACACAAGAAGAGGTAGAAGAAACAATGCGCGATGGGATGATCAATTATAAGAAGAGTGATGTACAAAATTCGAGATGTCCGCGCTACGCAGTGGAGGATGAAACGAGAGATAACCAGCGGGTAAGAGTTGTTTTTGCGCAATGCAATAATTATACAGAAGTGGTTACGGTTATCGACTTGGACACGGAATGGACGTGTGACTGTCCCGGCGATGATGAAAAATACCAAAACAGGAATCGATGACCCAGTTCTCAAAACCACTTCAATGGATCTATTGTATTTATGCGTTTGTGTTGTTTGTAACAATCATGTTACTGCTCTTTCCATGTGTACTGATCGCTTCATTTTTTGGAAGGATTCGTGGCGGAAATGCAATATTCAGGATTTGCATGTTTTGGGGAGATCTTTGGTTCCCACTTGTTTTTATTTTT
Organism: Bacteroidota bacterium; assembly: GCA_005883855.1. Classification (GTDB taxonomy): domain Bacteria; phylum Bacteroidota; class Bacteroidia; order Chitinophagales; family Chitinophagaceae; genus VBAU01. The sequence continues at coordinate 6,503 of VBAU01000051.1, read as the reverse complement.
CCCAGGCGGATATACACGTCTCCTCACGATAAGACAAAGCAATATGTGTTCGTTCTCAATCACACCTCTTTGTTAGACGCAGCCGTTATTCCGAAAGCCTTTCGGCAACCCGTGAGACCATTAGGCAAAGCAGAGATGAGCAAGATTCCCGTTTTTGGATTCATTTACAGAAAGGCAATTGTAATGGTTAATAGAAGTAGTGCGACCGACAGATTTCACAGTCTTATCACATTGAGATCAATCATTGGCAAAGGAATTTCAGTTTTGTTTTTTCCGGAGGGCACATACAATCAAACCCATCAACCTCTAAAAGCTTTCTTTGACGGAGCCTTTCGAATAGCAATCGAAACACAAACTCCTGTTAAGCCGGTTTTATTCCTGGATAATTACAATAGGTTGCCATACCAGCACGCGCTATCTTTTAATCCGGGGCGATGCCGAATTCTTTTCCTCGACGAGATTCCCGTGTCAGGACTAACTGCTCATGACGCCGACAAACTAAAGGAAAATGTGTTTCACATGATGGAAAATAAATTGCGCGAGTACAAAGTGGGTTGGATCAGGTAGTCAAAAGGTCCTCGTCATATCAGTCAAATGGATTTGATTAAATTGAACATTGAATATTGAACATAATTTACTTTGTACGCCGAGATAATTATACCACTTGCTCTTCCTAAAAACTATACCTGGTCGATCCCGGATCACCTGTTGGATGTCGTTCATCCCGGATGCAGGGTCGAAGTAAACCTGGGCAAGAATAAAAAATATGCTGGCGTTGTAAAAAGACTTCACAAGGAAAAACCTGAATTCTTTGAACCCAAAGACATTCTGAATGTGCTGGACGCAGAACCGGTGGTCTACCAGGAACAGCTGAAACTGTGGGAGTGGATGGCCTCCTATTATATGTGCAGCGAAGGAGAAGTGATGGCTGCAGCTCTTCCTTCCCATTTTAAATTATCCAGTGAGACGATACTCGTTTTTAACGAAGAATATGGCGACAATTTTTCTGCGCTCGATCATGATGAATATTTGGTGGCTGAGGCGTTACTGATCAAAAAAGAATTAAAACTTTCGGAAGTACAGGAGATACTCGATTCGTCACATGTCTACCCGGTTATCAACAAGCTTATTCAAAAAAAAGTTTGCTATGTGTGGGAAGCGCTAAAGCAGGGATATTCTCCCAAAAAAGAAATCTATGTTTTACTCAATCCTGAATTTAACAATGAAGAAAAACTTTCTGAGCTTTTGAATAACTGGTCGAGGGCGCCGAAGCAGATGGAGTTGCTTTTAAGTTACCTGCATCTGATAAAAACCGAGGGAGAAGTAACTAAGTCGGAACTCTTGAAAAAATCAGGCGCTTCCGACGCACAGTTGAAAGGATTGGTTGATAAAAACATCTTAATAATTGAAAAAAGAAGTGTCGACCGTCTGCAATACTTGCCGAGAAACATCCAGATCGACTTCGAATTATCACCCGTTCAACATGAAGCCCTTGAAAGAACAAGAAAATCCTTTTCAGAGAAGTCAGTGTGCCTACTGCACGGGGTTACCTCTAGTGGTAAAACACAGATCTATATCAAGCTGATCGAACAATGCGTGATGCAGGGCAAACAGGTTTTGTATATGTTGCCCGAAATCGCCCTCACTTCGCAGATCATCCGCAGATTGCAAAAACATTTTGGGGGATATATCGGCATCTATCACTCCAAATTTTCTCAAAAT
>VBAU01000051.1:0-4752 GCA_005883855.1 Bacteroidota bacterium | reverse complement strand
ACAAGGTGAAAAATGGAGAGCTGAGCATCGTGCTGGGAGCAAGATCATCTGTTTTTCTGCCTTATAGCAATTTGGGCCTCGTCATTTGTGATGAAGAATACGACACTTCGTTTAAGCAACAGGACCCCGCACCGCGTTACAATGCTCGTGATGCCGCCATTTTTTACTCCTCTCTTTTCAAACAGGCAAATGTCCTGTTGGGCAGCGCCACACCAGCGCTGGAAACATATCATAATGCCACCACCGGCAAGTATGGATTGGTTGAGCTCATGCAGCGCTATGGGGATGTGCATTTGCCGCCCATTGACATCATTGATACAAAAAAAATAATTCAGAAGGACAGATCAAAGGTGATGCTTTCTCCGCCATTGATTGAGGCAATTACTGAAACTGTTGAGAGAAATAAGCAGGTGATTCTTTTTCAAAATCGTCGCGGATATTCTCCGTACCAGGTATGCCAGGTTTGCGGTTGGATACCGCAATGCAAATATTGCGATGTGTCACTTACCTACCACAAGTTTTCGAATAAGTTGATCTGTCATTACTGCGGAACGACATATCCGCCCTTAACTACGTGCGCGGCTTGTGGGAGTCACAATTTCATGCAAAGAAATTTTGGAACGGAGAAAATAGAGGAGCAATTGCTGGAGCAGTTCCCAAATTTTAGAATTGCCCGTATGGATGTTGACACGGTTCGCGGAAAGAATGCTCACGATGTGTTGATACAACAGTTCGAACAGGGACGGATTGACGTTTTGGTCGGCACACAAATGGTGGTGAAAGGTTTGGATTTTGACCATGTTGACCTCGTTGGCATTTTGGATGCGGACGGGCTATTGCATTTCGCCGATTTCCGTGTGAACGAAAGAGCTTTCCAGTTGATGGAACAGGTGAGTGGTCGGGCCGGTCGCAGGGAGTCGACAGGGAAAGTTTTACTGCAAACCATCCAGCCGCAGAGTCCAATATTGCAGGTGATCCAGCGACATGATTACAAGGCAATGTATAAGACCGAGATCGAAAGTCGCAAGCAATTTTTTTATCCGCCATTTTCGCGACTCATTCATCTAACCTTCAAACATAAGATGAAGGATATTATAGAAAGAGGAGCTAACGAGTTTGCAAATAGTTTGAGAACTAAATATGGGAATTACATTGTTGGACCTGCTGAACCGGTGATCAACCGCATCCGCAATTTGCATTTGATGGAATTGCTGATAAAACTGCCGAGAGACGGAAAACTAATCGCTCAATGCAAACAGGATATTCTTACTCAAATTGCCGTGCTGCGAAATGAAAGAAGTTTTAAGAGTGTGGTGATAGTGCCGGATGTGGATGTACTGTAAAAAGCCCCTAATCCCGATAGCTATCGGGATCCCGAACCAGGACTTGCCCACGCACAAAACCCAAAAGTTGAACTGCACTTTAAGTTTGGATTGTGCATTAGCAGAAATGACAGAATAATGTTTGGCATGCACTCATGTACCGTACCTCTCCAAATGGAGAGGGATAAGAGGGTGAAGTGGAGACATGCGGAGGCGCAAGCCTCGCTTCTCGAAAATGCGGATCCGGTTGTTACAGTCGAGATGCGAGGATAACCGTTTGAGATTTGTATTGCAGCACCGTCCCTCTCCAAATGGAGAGGGATAAGAGGGTGAGGTGAAGACTCCCCGGTTACCTTTATTTTGCAACGGAAATCATGTCCTCATACTCATACACAAGAAATCCCTTCCCATTTTTCTTTGCCGCAGCTACCATAGCCTTCGCCACATCTCTTGCTCGAATGGGCTCGTATTTTGAAGGAAGCAGAAAAGAAAGCGCTTTCATTAAAGGTGTGCCGATCTTTTCTCCGATTCTGAATTCCTTTCGAGCACCCAAAAGCATGGACGGGCGCATGATATGGACGGAATCGATTTGTAATTTCTTGACCTCATCCTCCACCTCACCCTTTAACTTCAAATAAAAGTTGTTGCTTTTGCTATTTGCTCCAACTGCAGAGACCAGCACGAAGACGCTGCAACCAACCATCTTGCCAAACCTCGCCGCATGCACAGGAATGTCATAATCAACTTTTCGATAGGCTTGCTGGTCACCTTTTACTTTCTTTTGCGTTGTTCCAACCGTGCAGAAAATGACGTCGCTGTTCTCGAGCGCGACGAGCAATGAATCGTTGTCATTAAAATCAACAAGTTTTTTTTCAAGCCTGGGATGGACAAGGTTAAAGGGGCTTCGAACAAGTATCTTCAATGTCTGGAAATAATCATCTTTCAATAAAAGGTTCAACAATTCCCCGCCGATCAATCCGGATGCTCCGATCACCGCTGCTGTTTTTGCGCTCATGATTTTAATTTTAATTTCACGCAACGGCGCCACGACACCGCAACGTCAAAAAATAAACAACCTTTGCGATCTTTGCACCTTTGCGTGAAATTTATACAATGCAAATTCAGGAAAATTTTTCGCTTAAACCCTACAACACCTTTCGCATTGATGCAAAGGCGAGATATTTTTCAACCTTTTCGGACGTTGACCAACTCACCGAGCTCATCACTCACGACTCACCACTCACGACTCACGTCCCGATGGCTATCGACTCTCAACTCACTCCTTTCATCCTCGGCGGGGGCAGCAACATTCTGTTCACAAAGGATTTTGATGGGCTCGTTTTGAAGAACGAGGTCAAAGGCATTGAAAAAATAAGAGAAGATAATGAATACATGTACATCAGAGCAGGAGCTGGGGAGAACTGGCACCAGTTTGTTATGTTTTGTATAAAAAACAATTGGGCCGGCGTCGAAAATCTTTCATTAATCCCTGGTAACGTTGGCGCCACACCTATGCAAAACATAGGTGCTTACGGAGTGGAGATCAAAGAGGTGTTTCATGAATTGAAAGCCTGTCATCTGCATGAAAAAGTTAATTACACATTCGGTTTAAACGATTGCCAGTTCGGTTACCGCGATAGCGTTTTTAAGAATAAATACAAGGATCAGTTTGTGATTACCGAAGTAACGTATCGTCTCAAGAAAACGCCGGAATACAATACGAGTTATGGTGCGGTGTCACAAGAGTTGGAGAAAATGGGAGTGACCGACCTGAGCATCGCGGCCATATCCCAGGCTGTGATCAACCTTCGCAGCTCCAAATTGCCTGACCCCGCAATGATAGGAAATGCAGGTAGTTTTTTTAAAAATCCTTCGATATCCAAAACACAATTCGAAAAACTAAAGTCTGAATTCCCAAACATTGTTGGTTATAAAAATGATAATGGCACCATCAAACTGGCCGCGGGGTGGCTCATTGAGCAATGCGGTTGGAAAGGTTATCGCAAAGGTGATGCAGGTTGCCATCAAAAACAGGCCCTCGTGTTGGTCAATTATGGAAATGCTTCGGGAAAAGAAATTTATGATCTTAGTGAAGAAATCAGGCAAAGTGTAAAAGAAAAGTTTGAAGTGGAACTGGAAAGGGAGGTTAATCTGATCTGATATGTTGAATGTTGAATTGAATAATGAATTGAGTTACCATTTGGCATTTAGCATTCATCATTCAACATGACTTACGCCTCCTCATCAAACTCCTCTTCATAATTTCTACCAAGGTTGAGCATTGAGCCCATCAGGTCCTTAAACTCAATCTTTCCCTCGATCACTTTCTTGCTGATAAAGGAATAAGCTGCGAGCCCGTGCAGGACAAACTCCATCAACAGTGCCGCCTCTTTGTCGTTGGCACCTTTAAAAAATTTCTTTACAAGCGCCTGCAGGCCATCAACTCTGTACAGGTTTATAATTTTTTCTTCATCTTTTATGTTGAAGAAAAGGTTCACATGGTTTCCCTTGTCAAACCACGCAATAATGGAGCGGTAAGGGTTTTCATCCTTCAATTCTGTCGTCTTTCTTTTCTTGAGTTGATCCGGATTCGGAAAATATTGGGAAAACTGCGAACGGATTGACTTATCAAGCAAATTCATCGCAACCTGGTAAGGTCCTTCCTGCTCACCCTCGTAAACCAATTCTATTTTTCCGGTGATAGAGGGAATAATACCCACCAAATCGCTGATCCAAACCTGCGTGTGCTTTTCGTTATTGACAATAGCTCGCCTTTCTGCAGCACTGATTGCATTTTCAAAAGCGGAGATAGTGAGCCTGGCACTCACGCCACTTTTCTTGTCGACAAATTCACTGGCGCGGGCTTCAAAAGCAACCTGCTCGATTAATCGTTTAGCAAGATCGCTGACAGTAACAACCGCCTTTTGTTCCTTTTCAACGGATGCTTCCTGCTCCGTAATAGCCAACGCTGTATCCATGTCTTTAGGGTAGTGTGTCAATATCTGGCTTTCAATTCGATCTTTCAATGCCGTGTAGTCTTCGGGGTTCGCGGTGAAGACAAACAAAATGTCAAGCGGCAATCGCAACTTAAATCCGCGTATCTGCACGTCACCTTCTTCTAAAATATTGAACAACGCCACCTGTATCCTTGCCTGTAGGTCCGGTAATTCATTTATTACAAAAATCCCGCGGTTGCTTTTAGGAATGATACCATAATGAATCACGCGTTCGTCGGCAAAACTTAGTTTAAGATTTGCGGCCTTGATGGGATCCACGTCGCCGATAAGATCGGCAACACTTACGTCCGGCGTCGCCAATTTTTCTGCATAGCGATCGCTGCGGTGCACCCAGTGTATCGGCGTTTCATCACCATGTGCTGCAATTTGATCAAGAGAAAATTTTGAAATCGGGCGAAGAGGGTCATCATTGA
>VBAU01000520.1 GCA_005883855.1 Bacteroidota bacterium | reverse complement strand
AGACGGCCCGAAGGACCCATGGATCGACAGTTTTCCGGGGCTCATCGATCAATTCAGACTTTACACCAAAGCATTGTCTGCAGCCGATGTTCTGGCTTTGTACAATACCAAAATGTAAACTTTAATTTGTTCTTAATCGAATTAAAACCGTAGAGGCTGAACTTTTGTTTCAGCCTCTTAAATTTAAAAGTGGTTTATCACAGTTTCCTTCAAGGTCATCATAAAACCGCAATAGTTATCTCCCTTACGGTTTTATGCATCTTTTTACTGACGAGGTGCGTAAACGATTCAGAAAAAAAGAAGGACGCAATACAGGATAACTTTAAAAAATACGCAGGGCCAGATGTTTGTGCCACTTGCCACAAAGATATTTATGAGAAGCATCTTCACACAGCACCATCTCACTTCAGCACCTTCGACCGGGAAAAATATTGAAGGAAGCTTTGCGCCAGGTAAGAACGTATTCGCTTTCGATGCGGTTACCAATGTTACCATGGAAAAACGAGATAGCGGATTTTACCAGGTGGCATATCAAGAGGGGAAAGAGATAACAAAAGCGAGAATTGATATTGTAGTGGGTTCAGGGAGAAAAGGACAGAGTTATTTACATTGGGTCGACAATCGGCTTGTACAACTTCCGATCACATTTTTTACTCCGGCAAATCAATGGTCGAACAGCCCGGGTTATGAGCCAAATAGGGTGTCTTTTAATCGCCCCATAACTTCCCGTTGCCTGGAATGCCACAGCACTTACTTTGAAACAATAGCTGTTACCAGCATGGGACTCGAGGAATTTAATCATAACAAAATAATTTATGCCGTTGATTGTGAAAGGTGTCACGGTCCGGCGGCAGCACATGTCGAGTTTCAAACAAAAAATCCTGAGGTAAAGGAAGCTAAATTTATTGTTAACCCTGGAAAGCTGGCAAGGGAACGCTTGCTGGATCTATGCGCCCTATGTCACGGCGGCGCGTCAAGAAAAATTAAACCTTCATTCCAGTTCCAGGTGGGTGACACCATTTCCAATTATCTTACGTTCAATCCTACTGATCCAAATATTGCCAATATTGACGTTCATGGAAATCAACTCGGGCTACTTTCGCGAAGCAAATGTTTTACGGTGGGGAACGTTACGTGCATTAACTGTCATAACACTCACGAAAATGAGAATGGCAAGATCCAGGTATTTTCTGACCGATGTATGAGTTGTCACAGTGAAGGGCACAGTAAATCTTGTAAAATGACAACGACCATCGGTCCGGCAATCACTCAAAATTGCATCGATTGCCATATGCCGAAGCAACAGTCACATGCGGTCGCTGTGTATCTGCAGGGCGCGAATGTCCCAACGCCGGCATTGATGCGGACACATTACATAACTATCTATCCGAAGGAAACGAAAAAGGTGTTGGCGGAGATGAAAACAGGGAGTATGCATTCAAGGATAACAGATAAAAATAAATGAGGAGATCTGCCTGAAGATGATAGTTGATTACAATAGCAAAAAGCATTGCGGCCTCAGCGTCTTCTTTGCGTATTCTAATCTGCGTCCAGATAAACGAACGCAAAGTGCGCTGGGAAAATTTTAAGTTCCAAGTGGAAGCGAAGTATGGGTGCTAAAAATCTAAGAGTGAAAAGAAGTAAATCATACGATTCATTATACAAAAAGCCTTTTGAGAAGAATCGCTTCACGCAAACTTGGTTGATCTGTTTCGTTTCGCTTGCCCTATTCCTGATTTCATGTCATCGTCGTGATACGTTATTTGTGAATCTTACTTCTTCGAAGACGCATATCAAATTTGAGAATAAGGTTGAGAATAAGCATTTATTCAACATACTCTACTATCTATATTTCTACAATGGCGGTGGCGTTGCTATTGGTGACATAAATAACGACGGCTTGCCGGACATCTACTTCACGGCAAACAGTAAAGGCCATAATAAACTCTATTTAAACAAAGGAAATTTTGAATTTGAAGATATTACCGAAAAAAGCGCAGTGGCTGATAAACAAGGCTGGTGTACCGGCGCAACAATGGCAGATGTGAATGCGGATGGCTGGCTGGATATTTACGTTTGCAGAAGCGCTGATATAAATCCTTTAAAGAGAAAAAACCTGTTATTCATCAATAATCATGACAATACCTTTACTGAACAAGCAGAAAAATATGGGATAGCGGATAATGGATATAGTAGCCATGCGGCATTTTTTGATTATGATAAGGATAATGATCTGGACCTGGTCGTAATCAATCATAGCCTTAAAGAATATATGCAGAGCCAGCAAAAACAACCGGGTATACGCCAGCAAACAAATCCCGATTTTAGTACGCACCTGTACCGGAATGACCAGGGTCATTATTCAAATGTATCAGATGATGCAGGTATCACCTCGAATGTTCTTTCTTTTGGGTTGGGTGTTGCCGTAATCGATCTCAATAACGATACATGGCCTGACTTGTATATCAGTAACGATTTTAATGAAGCTGATTATTGTTTTATTAATCAAAAAAATGGGACGTTTAAGGAAATGAGCCGTGAAAAGTTTTCCTATACGAGTTTATTCAGTATGGGAAATGATGCGGCAGATATTAATAATGACGGGCTGGAAGATATCATCACTTTAGACATGTTGCCTGAAGGAAATTATTTACAAAAAATGCATAACGGTGCTGAAAATTTTGACAAATTCCAGCTTCTCTTTAATTATGGATTTTTTAAACAGTACAGTCGCAATATGCTTCAATTGAACAGGGGTGACGGAACTTTTGATGAAGTGGGGCAATATTCCGGGATAAGCAATACAGACTGGAGTTGGGCACCACTTGCAGCAGATTTTGATGATGATGGAAAAAAAGACATTTTTATAACCAATGGTTATGTGAAAGACTATACGGATATGGATTTCATTAAGTATAATGTAGATATCATTATAGAAAAAGACCCGAAGAAGCAGCAGGAA
>VBAU01000519.1:1739-3368 GCA_005883855.1 Bacteroidota bacterium | reverse complement strand
GCCATAGTAAAAAGGAAATTTTAGTCAGTTAGAAGATTATAAAAATGGGATTCTGAAGAAGGGGAAATGAAGGTCTTATTATTTTAGTGGTTATTATGTATGTATAGTGGAAAGAAATTGGATGACTTCAGGATACTAAATGTTCTGGGTAATACCTTCTCTGGTTTCTGGTGGGAATAAAATTAATAATTTCCTTACATCAGTGGTTCTTAATAAAGCCATGTATAGCTGACCATGGGCAAAGATGGGTGAGTGTAGATTAATGCTAACCATCTACAGAGACTGGCCTTAAGACTTGTTAATTGTTATCATGAATGCTAATCAGACGGGGAATTAAGTCCTCCTTAAGGTAAAGCTGAAAGCTATGCTGTTTGATAGTGTGTAGTGATAGATTAGGTAGTACTGACCGTTGAAATCACCACTATTAATTCTTACTTCCATGCATTGGTGGCTTATGCATGTGACTGTTATCCGCGTACTATTGCAGAGTCCCTGCTTGGGATCAAGATTTCTCATCAACATAATTGGGGCGCCAATTCGGAGCTCTAGCCGTGAGAGCGGAAGACTGGAGTGGCTTAGGCTGTTCAGGAATTCAGCCGTAAGTTCCTCACGTCCCTGCGCATTTTCGTTAAGATCGGCTTCATCATTAGAGTTCAGGGTATGGTTGGCGCTGGTCATGGCCTCCTGGATTAAGCCATTTAGATCATCGACTTTCGCGATATGCGGGGTAAGAATGGCGCGACCAATAAAGAAATCAGGGTTTAGATGTGCTTTTTCTAGCTCTGAAGCGGGATAGATGGACTCGGTGAAGACGGATTTTGATGTGGTCTGGGGAATATACTCGGGTAAATGGACGTTGCCAATAAGGTTTTCATCGGTGGATAATTGATTTATCCATGCAGCAAACTCTGCATTTAAATCGTCTTGGTTGGTTGCAAGCCGCATATTTTGGCGTAAAAAGAGGTGGGTTAAATGCGGCCAAACCTTAGCGTGATGCAGGCACGCTAAGACGGTTGCCGATCGATCTCCATGTGGGATAATTGGTAATGTCTGGTGGAAATCACCACCCAGAATAACGGGAATACCTCCAAAGGGAAAATCCCCTCCCGGAAGGTGGCTGCGGATATCCTTGAGAGTACGGTCAACCGCGTCGAATACCGTCTTATTTATCATTGGTGTCTCATCCCAGATAATTAAGGACATATGACAGAGGAGATTAGCCAGCTATGTGCCCCATTGAATAAAGCAGGAAGACTGCTCCATAATCTCTATAGGGATCTTGAGTTGTTTATGCGCGGTACGGCTACCAGGTAATAGCAGGGCAGCAAGGCCTGTTGAAGCCATATAAAGGATGATTTTCCCTTCTGATTATAGGTGTTTATAGAGAGTAATGTAGAGGTAGGTCTTGCTGGTGCCACTGGACCTGTGTAAAAAGAAATGTGCACTAGTTGGGTCCATCCTTAGCTGATTAAGGATTATATTATATGCTCAGTGTTAGTCAGCGTTTAGGTGCTGTTCCCTTTGCGTGGCAGATATGGCAAGCTTTTCCCGATCATAAGAGAGCTCGTGCAAGATTAGCGGATTACCATCGGTTAAATCCCAGGGGTTTTGGTAACGAGGTAGAAAGAA
>VBAU01000519.1:857-1638 GCA_005883855.1 Bacteroidota bacterium | reverse complement strand
GGCCAAAATCATGATCCAGTCTTATAATCAATAGGTCATAGGGTAGTCGGTTGACGCGGATGTGGTATGGGAGGTTATCATAGAGGATGTCAGTGAATTGATTCTAAATAGGTCATGCATCAGCCAGACCACCATAAAGTAATGCTAAGATCAGTAGCCTGCAGAGATACTAGCTGGTTTATATATCTTTAGCTTCATTGAAATAATTAACCTAATCAGATTCATGAGAGATGATTCCGTGGGTATGATATGCAGCCTTAAAGCTGTTATAAAGTGTGCCGTCCACTATTTAGAGGCTTTTAAAGGAAGTTGGTCCTGGCACTATTATAAGTAAGCAGTGCAGGTAGTAGACTTTACCTTGGAAGGGATTAGCCTGGTATATGCGTCTGATCTGGACTAGTCTTTCTTTAGCCTGTCCCGTCCCTCTTTCTCTTTTCTTCCATTCTCTCTTTTAATAGTCCCAGGTAAACATGGTTAGGAAATCCTGGTAGAGATGGGAATGGTCATGTGGGTGAGTAGTGTTGTACTTAAAAAAACTAATTAGTGGTGTGCATTGCTTATTGAGCTGTTCTATAATATAGTCAGTTGTGGTAGTGTAATCAAATGATACCATTTACCCACCAGGTAAGTGGATTAGTAGATGTATTACTGAAGGCGTCTCCCCGTGCACAGGGAATTTAAACAGTCTCTAGACCGCCTTGGAGGAGCTAATATAGTGACCACTAATATAGCTCTTTATCTCATCCTACTCTAGTTCCATAGTTGCGTGGTCTAAGCCCTT
>VBAU01000519.1:0-677 GCA_005883855.1 Bacteroidota bacterium | reverse complement strand
AAGGTCTCTTTAACATATGGTTTAGGGAACTTCTTACCGCATTACCATATGCTATTCTGCTCCTTTATATAAGGCGCCTTAGTGTTATGTTCACTGTAAGGTTAATGGATCAGCTGTCTAGTAATAATGTCATAGAGTTCTTGATTAGTAGCTAGATCAGGGATTTTAGCACTAATAACCTGGTTAATCTTTTTAATAGTGTCAAATTGGGCGCGCCCAGTAAGGAAAAGGAGGAAGTGGATGTGCAGGAGCCCTCACTTCTGGTATTCAACTATAAACATGCTAGTAACATGTTCACCAAAGATGCTGTCTTGCTGTATCTCACGTAGGAATTCTTGAATCTTAAGGTGGAAGACTCAGGCCACTAAGTCTAGTTGATCACGCCATGTTTGCATCAGCTGACCTTGGTTATCTTGAAGTAGTTTACGCTTAATTTCTACCCAGTCCAGATTTATGGTAAAGGTGATGAAGAGGGTAGGTTTTCTGAAGTGGCATATAATAGCCATAGAGTCCTAATAGAGCTGCTACATGAAGCAGTCCCCACTAGTGTATATTGATGGTAGAATGACTCATTGACCCACATCTGCTGGTGATGTATCTTGATTCTGAAGGGCATCATGGACGCTAGTGTATTGATGAGCGCGTAAGTGCGTTTGATTATGACAGAAGAAATCAAG
>VBAU01000518.1 GCA_005883855.1 Bacteroidota bacterium | reverse complement strand
AACAGTGTTGATGATGAAAAATGCCATAGCCCATACCAAAATGTTCTTAGATCTTAAACTGAGAGCCTCGCCCAATAAAACCGCAAGCACTCCAAGTATCATGGGATTTCTGACATAGCGGTAAAGCCCTTTTATCACCAATTTTTTTGTCGGCGACCACGGCGCAAGTGTGCCCTTTCCATTTCGAATGAAGGAAGAAATCGTCAGAGCCATCACGATGAGGCCGAGTACAATTAATAATGAACCAAGAACTAGCGAAATATTGATTTGAATCGTCCAGTCATCCTCAATCCATAAAGGAACAATGATAAGTACAGTGATGGGCAAAATCAACGACACGATATTTTTTATTACGTTTTTCATTATTCGCTCCTTGTCGCTTGTCTCGCCAGTTTCAAAAAAACTTCATCCATTGAGCTTACGTCAAATCTTTTTTTCAACTGCGACGGATTGTCCAGTGCGTCGATCCTTCCATCCACCATTATGGAGACCCGGTTGCAGTACTCAGCTTCATCCATGTAATGCGTAGTGACAAACACTGTAATGCCGGTTGCTGCTGCCTGGTAGATCATATTCCAGAATTCTCTTCGAGTAACGGGATCGACGCCGCCGGTCGGTTCATCCAAAAAAACAATTTGCGGCTCGTGAAAGATGGCTACTGAAAAAGCCAATTTCTGTCTCCATCCCAGAGGCAATGCTTTTACCAGTTTATCAGCCTCATTTTCCATGTGAAGTTGCTTGAGAATTGACTGCGTTTTTTCCTTGATAAACTTGTCCGACTTACCATAAATGCCTGCATAAAAGCGGATATTTTCTTTTACGGTCAGATCTTCATACAGGGAAAATTTCTGGCTCATGTAACCGATGTTCTTTTTGATCTTTTCATTTTCCTTATACACATCAAATCCTGCTACTCTTCCCGTGCCCGATGTTGGAAGAGAAAGACCGCAAAGCATTCGCATGGCTGTGGTTTTGCCGGCCCCATTTGCGCCGAGAAAACCAAATATTTCCCCTTTGTTCACGTCAAAGGTGATCTGATCGACTGCCGTAAAATCTCCAAACCTTTTGGTTAATTGATTTGCTTGTATCACCTTTTCATTCTTCGTTTGCATTTGTCACTTTTTTGTTTTTTAGCCACAAGGACGCAAAGGCGCTAAGAATTTCATGCCTTTGTCCATCTTTGCGCCTTCGTGTCTTTGTCACACCATCGGGTGACACAACCGGAGTACAGTAGAATTATCCAAGCTGGTAACATAAAACGAATTTTAATTTTTCATCAGATCCATGAAACAATCTTCGATATCCGGCTCGGCTCTTTTTAATTCTAATTTCTCGTTCTCGCGCAGCAGATAATTCCTCAACGCTTCTTCATTGAAATTTTCTTTCATTACCGCGTGATGATATTCTCCAAACGGATAGGCCTCTTCCGTTTTTTCGTAAGCATTCAGATCATTCAATAAATGAAGCATATTGGCCGCACGGGCGGCCATAATCGGCTTTTTGAATTCATTAATAATTCCGCGCGGCGTATTAATAGATAAAATGTTTCCTGACTGCACCAATGCTACGCGGTCGCACAAACTTGCCTCGTCCATATAGGAAGTGGAGACAAGAATGGTAATGTTCTGCGCCTTTAGCCGTTTCAACATTTCCCAAAATTCCTTTCTTGATACTGCATCCACACCCGTTGTTGGCTCGTCAAGGAACAAAACGGAAGGACGATGGATCAGCGCGCAACTCAACGCCAACTTTTGTTTCATTCCACCGGACAATTTGCCGGCTCTTCTATCTTTGAATGGTTCTATTTGCGAATAAATATCTTTGATAAGATCGTAATTCTCGTGAATGCTCGTTTTAAAAATGGTAGCAAAGAATGTAAGATTTTCCTCGACAGTGAGGTCCTGGTACAACGAAAACCGTCCCGGCATGTAACCAACCCGATTTCGAATTTCTTTATAGTCTTTTACGACGTCAAATCCATCGACCGTTACCCTTCCGCCATCCGGTAATAGCAAAGTGGTAAGTACCCGGAATAGGGATGTTTTTCCTGCGCCGTCGGGTCCAATAATGCCAAAGATTTCTCCCTTACTTACCTCAAAGCTGATCCCCTGCAGCGCTTTCACCACATCTTTCTTCTGCCCGTAAACTTTCACCAGGTTATCTACCGATACCGAATGTTTCTCGTTATCCATTGTTTATTTATGTTTTGCCGAATGCTGACCGCTACTTACCTATTGTCAATTGCCTTTTGCCCATTGAACATCACCTCACCATACATCCCGATCTTCAAATAACCATCGTTCTTTACATTCACTTTTATTGCATATACCAGGTTGGCTCGCTCATCTTTTGTCTGAATGGTTTTAGGAGTGAACTCAGTTTTATCCGAGATCCAGGTTATTGTTCCCGGAAGTTTCCTGTAATGATTTGCGCCGCTGTCAATCAATACCATCACTGGTTGACCCAATTTTATTTGCGGCAATTGTGCACCGGTTACATACGCTCGCAAATTCATCGAGGACAGGTCTGCAATTTTATATAGAGGTTTCCCATTCGCGGTTATCTCTCCAGTTTCTGCATACTTTGTGATCACTGTTCCATTCACCGGGTTTGTGATATTTGTCTTGTTCAACTGATCCTGCAATTGGTCCGCTTTTTTTTGAAGGGGTTTACTCTCACTAAGAATACTGCGATTTTGCGTGGCCACATTCGATTCCTGAACATTAATCTGTTGTTGGGTGACATCCATTTGTTTTTTTACAGATTCGATCTGGAAATTTATATCGTCGAGCTGCTTTCTCGTTGCAGCGTCTTCCTTCAAAAGATTTTCAATCCTTGCTCTTTCATGCAACAGATTATTGAGCTGTGTTTGCTGAACACTTAACTGGTCCTTCAATAATTTTACCTGGGGAGTGACGTCAGCTGTCTTTTCATTCAAAGCCTGGATGCTGGCCTGCACCTGTTCTTTCTGAAGTATGAGATTCTGGGGATCGATCTTCCCCACGATCGAGTCTCCTTGAATCGTTTGTCCCTCGGCAATATCGAGCGAAACGATTTGCCCGCTTGCTTCCGCCGATACGATCACCTCATCCACTTCAAAGGTTCCAGAGGCGTCAAAACTATTTTTGTTGCGATTACAGGATAACAGAAAGACGAAACCTAAACCAACGATAATTCTTGTATTCATAAATCAGTTTTATTGTTTGCCCAATGTGGTTTGATAATTTATTTGCGCTTGCAGCAATTGTATCTGGTGAGTGATCAACAATTGCCTGGCCTGGTCTTCCGCATTCACCTCGCGCAAATAATCATTCGCAGTTATTACGCCATTCTCCAGTTGCGCTCTCGCCGCCTCCTTCACCTGCGCGCGCAGGTCAATGATCCCCTCGTCTGTCTCGATCAATTTGACGATCTTTTCAATCTCGGACTGCTGTTGTTTCAACTGTGTGTTCGTATTCAGCAAGAATGTCTCTTTTTGCACATCCACCATTTTCCTGTTCACATCATTTAATTGTTTTTCTTTTTTGGAAGTATAAAAACCGCCGAGTGACCAATTGAACCTGATACCGGCAACGTAAAACCAATCAAAGAACGGTTTCAACGGATCCAGTACTCCAGGCCTGCCATAGCCTCCTTGCGCAAATAGACTTGCCTTGGGCAGATTCTTTGCATTAACCAGTTTATTCTGTTGTTCTATTAGTTTGGATTGATTATCGTATAGTTTCAGTTCCGGCCGTGAAATGTCTTCAGTGGCAACAGCTTTGATCACGGGCTTTTCCAGAACCGTCGTTTCATCCAGCGGCTGATTCAAAAACAATCCCAGCGTTTCAATCAGCCCTTTTTTGGATGCCTTTAATTCGATCACCCGCTGATCATTTTGGAGAAGCTGAGCTTTCAGCACATTCAAATTTGATTTCAGGGCAACACCATTTTTTACCTGGGCACCGACCTGCTTAATACCGATCTGTACATCATCCCTCATAATATCAGCCTGTTTTATCTGATCACCCAGGAATAATACGCCGAGGTAAAGCTGGTTGATCCGCTGTTTTAAGTTATATAATTCTACCTCTACCTTTTGTTCTTCGACATCGGCATTCAGCCGGGCAGTCTTTTCCTGCTGATGTATGATGCCACCATCAAAAATTACCTGGCTCACATCTGCCAGAACCTTATATTGGTCTTTTGGAACCTGAGGGATCTTAAACCCCGGTATTGGGATATCGATCCCAATTACTTCAGATTGATAACTGGCCTGGCCGCTCACCGTCGCTTGCGGAAAATAACCTTTGCGAAGATTTTCAAGCGTAATGTCCTCCGTCTGTCTTACCAGGTCTTTTTGCCTGATCGCCGGATAATTTCTCTGCGCCAG
>VBAU01000524.1 GCA_005883855.1 Bacteroidota bacterium | reverse complement strand
CTGCAATGTACCTTGCGCCGATGATCGAACAGCAAAAGCAATTAGCAGCGGAACCATAAAAATATTTTTCATACTAATGCGTGTTATTTGTGAGCGAATTGTTCAATTGCTTTTGTAAGAGCTTCAATTTTTTCATTCATGCCTTTTATCGCTCTCGCCTGGCTGTCTATTTTTTTACTCTGTTCTTCAATGATCTGTTGTTGCTCCTGAACTGATTTTACCAGAGGCATTATAAATTGGCTGTAAGCAAGGCTGTAGTAGTCTTTGTTATTCGTAGGCGTATGGACACCGTCAAAGTCATAACCGAGTTGCCGGGCTATTTTTTCCACATCCTGTGCAAGAAAACCAGTGTGCACTTGTTTCCTGCTTGTGTAAGATGCAGGCCTTACGAGGCTGTTATTGATGATGCCGGTCTTTGTGAACTCAGCTAACTTTTGCTCATCAAAATAGTACGTAACCGGTTGCAGTCTTTTAATAAATTCCAATCCCGGTACATTGTCTTGTATATCGTATTTAAATCTTGCATCAGATGGAACTACACTATTTGCGTGTAATATTGTAGTTGCCGGATTTCCAAAGTAAACATCAGTAATAAATGCGTTACCAATTTGCGCTGTATTGTCTGCATTCACAATTGCACCATTTCCAATTGCGATGGTATTGGATAACGATTCAGAGGCCACATCTGCCTGAAAGCCTAAAGCAGTGTTGAAGTAGCCTGTTGCACTTGCCGCAAGTGCACCGTTGCCAACAGCCGTGTTGCCGTACGCGCTGGTATTTGCAGAAAGGGCGGCGGAGCCAAAAGCAGTGTTATTTCCTCCTGTTGTATTATTTTGAAGTGCGGAAACTCCATATGCAGTATTCACATTCCCTGTTCCATTTGCACGAAGTGCATTATATCCCAGAGCGGTGTTGTAATCTCCGGTTGTATTTGAATTAAGCGCTTTAGACCCGATAGCGGTATTTTGAATGCCTGTAGTGTTATTGTACAATGCCGAATCGCCTACAGCAACAAGGTTAGAGATTGTAGTATTGTTATACAAAGTAGCGACCCCTATGGCTACATTGCTGTATCCTGTTGTATTTGACCAAAGTGCTTGAAACCCATCAGCGGTAGTATTGGATCCTGTAGCATTACGAAAAAGTGCCTCAACTCCATTCGCTGTGTTTCCAAATCCTCCAGCGTTATTTTGGAGAGCGTAAGTCCCATTAGCAGTATTTTGATATCCCGTTACATTATTTGCAAGTGCCCCAACGCCGGTAGCTGTTATTTGCAAGTGCCCGAACGCCGGTAGCTGTATTCAGGTATCCTGTTGTATTATTTAAAAGAGCCGCAGATCCAGTAGCCGTATTATTCGATCCCGTGGTATTCGCCCAAAGAGCATACGCCCCGGTAGCCGCATTGCTGTTTCCGTTTGTATTATTTTGAAATGCGTTGCTCCCGATAGCGGTATTATAAGATCCAGTGGTAGCTAAATTTCCGGCTTGATAACCCAAAAAGGCATTATTTAAAATGGGATCTATTCTTCCTGCTCTTTCATTATTTACCTTAATATTAAAAGGTATATTATCAGTGGTGCCAATAAAGTTTGTGCCGTCTATTGTTCCGGCATTTCCTGTGAGGAGCCAGGATGAAACAGATCCCGAGCCAGTGTTAATTCTCAGCCATGCACTACTATTCCAATAGTAGAAGCCGGGAGTAACGCCAGTACCACCCGAGCCACTCGTGGCGGTATTGTAAACAAGCAGTGATGTAGCCGCCGAAGGTATGGTCGTAATATCCCCAGTGCCGCTAAGCGATACCCGTGGTATTAGCAATCCTTTGTTCGGATGTTTTACATCCAGCATAGCACTTGCATTTGGCGAGGAACCATCATTATTAATGCCCACACTTTGTGCGAACGAAGCCGCAACAAATAACGTTGTAANNGAAAGAATCTCCATAGGAGTGATGGTCCAGGTCTTTGTGTAGGAATCGAAAATGACAGTGATGAAAAGAATTTTTCCAACGTTGAAGTTAAACGGCCGGCTGTCGCAAGTCAATAGGGAAAAAATCAGTATTTGGTATAACTAATGTTATAAGAGAGAGTCAGTTTCTTTCAAAGTATTTATTTACCGCTTCGGTACGATTGTGCACGTGCAGCTTCTCATAAATATTATGGATGTGCTGGCGCACGGTTCCGTGTCCTATATAAAGCCGTTCGGCAATTTCTTTGTATAACAATCCGTCCGCGAGAAGTTGTAATACTTCATTTTCTCTGTCAGAAAGAATTTCTTTTTTCTGTTTTACCTTTTCATGAACGAAAATAGTGAGAAGCTTTCGCGCAACATTGCTGCTCATAGGTGATCCACCCTGGTTCAGTTCCTTTATACTTTCGAGAATGCGTTGAGGTTCTGTTCGCTTTAGCAAATAGCCGCTCGCGCCGGCACGTAAGGCATGCAACACTTTTTCATCATTCTCATAAACTGTAAACATCATAAATTGAGTACCGGGGCATTTTTCTTTTATAGTTTTAATGCATTCGATACCGCTCATGCCAGGAAGGTTTATATCCATGATCACCACATCAGCTTGCAGAAGTGGAAGTTTTTCAACGGCTGTCTCTGCATCTTTAAAACTGCTGACCATCAAAAGCTCTGCATCAGACTGCACCAGTTCAACCAAACCTTCCCTTACTTCAGCAAGGTCTTCAACTATGGAAACTCTTATCGGCATTAAAAGATTTAAAATTAAGTGTGCTTCCTTCAGTAACCAATAGGACGAACGTTATAAAATCAATGGAATGGACAGGCACACCCTTGTGCCCCTATCATTTCCAAAATCTACGGTCCCCTTAATTTCTTTCATTCGCTTATTTACGTTTTCTATACCATTGCTAAAGGCTCTACGATTGTTCCAGTCAATTCCTTTTCCGTTATCATGAATGATAATTTCCATTTTGCTGTTTAATTGCACAGAGAAACATACTTTAGTTGCGTTGGCGTGTTTTACAATGTTATGAAGGCATTCTTTTACTGATAAAAAAATATTTCGGCGCATTTCTCCCGTTATGAAAGTTTCAGGTAAATGCATCGGGGTCTCTGCTTCGCATAGGATGTTGTGATTGGCCAAATACTCTACTGAATAGGATCTGGTATAGGCAATTAGATCAGCAAGTGTATCATTTTTTTCATTTAACGCCCAAACGATTTCTCCCATTTTTTCCGACATCTCATCCGAGAAAGAAGTTATTTTTTCTAACTCCTTTCTCATGACGTCATCCGGTATTTTCTTATTTAACATTGACTGGCTTAAATATTTTATTCTAGATAGTCCAGCGCCAAGATCATCGTGCATATCTGTGGCGATTCTTGTTCGTTCTTTTTCGATGAGTTGCCGCCTTTCAAACTCAAGTTTTTGTTTTCTCATTTTATAATTGAAATACGCTCTCGAAATAAGCCATCCTCCAAATAGCAGGATCGCCAGGACCAAAGCCCTGAAACCATTAGTTTGCCAAAAAGCCTTAGCGATGTGAACCTCCATGGTCTTTATGAGGGGGGCCGCCTGGCCAAGGGGGTCAATCACCCGCAGGTTGAATACATAGTTCCCCGGCGGTATCCTGCTATACCTGGTATAGTGGACCGAGCCGCTTCGAATCCAATTCTCATCATATCCCGCCAGCTTGTACTCGAAACTGCAATCCGCCAAATGGTGGAACCCGATTGTAGAAAAATCAAAAGAGAAGGTGTTCTGTCTGAATGAGAGATTCATCTCGTCTATTTCATTTGAAGTGGGCGTGGTGGCATGCAAAGCATCATTGATGTAAATGCCGGTAAGCTGCGCACGAGGCGGATAAATCGAGCCCTTGAGCTGATCTGGATCGAAAGAGATCAGTCCGTTGCTCGTTCCCACCACGCATTTTTGATCGCGGCCAAAGACCAATGACGAGAGACTGAATTCATTTGAGGGTAATCCATCTTCAATGGTGTAGGTTCGTCCGTGGCGATTTGTTTCATCAAAAATATACAGGCCTTTGTCTCCAAAGATCCAAAGCCTGTTCCGGGTTTTGAATACGCTTCGAATATCTATAAAGGAGAGATTATTATCGCAAGTTTCTCTCTCCAGCCTGAAGGTATGATTATTGATCTTGTACAGCCCGTAGTTCGTTGCGATGTAGATGATGGAATCGCTGTTTGCCATAAAATAGTAATTGACATCCGGCATCAGGTGCATGGTCTTGAAAAGCTCAAAACCTCCATTATGAACAGGCTTCAGAATGTACAATGAGTCATTGATAGATTTTATGTAGACAAAATCGTTTTCATCATGAAAGAGCGTTTCAAAACCTAGGTAAGCTCCCGGCCTGAGAAAGTTGATGGGTGTCACAACCGGCTCTGCTGATAGGTTGGTAACATGGTAAAGACCCGCGTACGTTGAGAAAATAATGGAGCTGTCATTTAACCAAATCATTCCCTTGATCCATATGCTGCCCTGCACCTCATCGCTCGGATGCATTGTATTCGTCGCAATGCTATACTTGAATAACCCCTTGTTAGTACCACACCAGACATTGTTCTTGTTGTCAAAAAGTAGTTTGGTCAAATAACCATTGAAGGGTGTCCGGCCGACGACCGGTGTCTTGTGGGAATCTATTTTTAAATCCTTGTTGAGCTTCCACACGCCCGGTGCATCTGCCAGCATGCACCAAATATTTTGGTTTGCGTCTGGGCTCAACCACAAGACATTGTTATCGCAGTGCCACGCTTGGGTTTCTGCCTTGCGAAGGTGGCTCGAAAAAAAAATATTTTCTGTATTGGCGTAACTACTCCCATTGCCAAAACTGCCACACCAAACATTCCCAACCCTGTCGAAGTAGAGCGATACAATATTGTCACTGCAAAGGCTGTGAGGATCTAGTTTGTTATTTCTGAAATTACCCGTGAATTGATTGGTTTTTGTGTTAAAGGTGTAAATACCATCCGCTCCAGTGGCTACCCATAACTCACCCTGGGACGAAAGAGCCGCGTAGCGCGCTCCCTGTATCTTTTCATTATGCCATCTGTTGAAGAGGAGGTATTGATTGAGTATCGGATTCAATTTAACGAGGCCTTCATCGGTCGATATCCACACAGTGCTGTCATTCTCCTGAAATACGTGGCTGACGACCAATTCGGGTTTGTTTATGATTCCGTCCCTTCCTCCAAAATAGGTTTGTTGGTTGATTAATTTTCTCCCGTGATAAGCCTGGTGTATTGTTCCTTTATTATAGGAAGACCAGATATGTATTGTTTGCCCGGGGCCCTTAAACAAAAGGGCATTGTCAGCATTTAATTCAGAAATGAAGGATGTCTTTTGCGTTCTTGTATCCAACGAATTGACCGTCCTTGTTTTTGTTTCCAGGAACCACAACTCGTGGTCGGAAATAAACCCAAGCAATTGGCAGTAGGTGTACTCCTTGGTGCCATCAGGGAGATCAATGCCGAAATGTGTAAAAGAATTATCCGCCCTGTTGTATCGTTCAATTCCATTTTCGTTACTCACCCATACCTGGTGAAGAGAATCCTCAGCTATTCCGGAAATAAAATTCCTTGCGATCGATTTATTGTTTTCGTCATCATGCAAGAAATTGGTTGTTTTGATTCCATCATACAAGGAAAGGCCGTTGTGAGTACCGATCCACACATAACCCCGGCTGTCCTGCAAAAAATGGTAAACAATATTTTGGGTCAATCCATTCTGTACATTGAGATGCTTAAAATGATAATTGGGAGCGGGCGCTTGAGCTACAACGACATTTGTAACCACGCCCATTATTATCAAAACGGTATAGGTGGCCCTGCAGATCATGATAGCAATCCTTTCTTAAATTTAAGAAATTGATCGCAGGGATTAAATTAGGAATCGGAGAATCCTGCCATGTCCAAAATATATCACTCAACCCCAAAAGCATAAACGGTATGCGAGCCGCCCATCTCAGCCCCGTCCATGCCCATCATCGAAAAGGCATACTCACCTTTTGGCAAAGGCTTATCGATAACCAGCTCCCAGTAGCCGTCACGTATTTTCTTCAGGCTAAAAGTATATTTATCGCTTGTTTGATTCTTATGATTGCCAAAATACCCACCACTTTTTTGTAAATAGATTTTCCTGGAGCCTCCGTCAAGATTCAATTTGTACAAGGTGATGGTGCTGGAAGGATCGTTCCCAAAACCTGCCATGGAGTTTGGATCCATCCCATTTGCCCTCATCATTGAATCTGATTTTGAATTCGACGACGTTGTTGTTGTTGTTGTGTATATAAACGAAATGTTGCTGCCAGCAGTAAGACGCACTGGCGAAGTCTTTCCTTCAATCTCATATCCATACTCCGATCCTTTTATCATGTTCACCTTCGTCTCCTGTTTTGCTGCACTCTTTTCCAGCTTCACCAGCGAATAT
>VBAU01000523.1 GCA_005883855.1 Bacteroidota bacterium | reverse complement strand
GTGGTCAGAGCTCTTGTCCGAATGAAAATGCATGGTGTTACGTTGTTGATGGCATCCATTTAAAGATTATCTCCGCGCATATGAAAACTTGGAGTATGACGATTAATGAAGGGGAAGCAGACTTGGAGACCTGTCCTACAGCATTGGCAAAGACTCTTATGCCTTCAAGGAAGGGTGCGAAGAACCCGCTTCGAGAACAGGCATCAAAAGCGGCTAGTAT
>VBAU01000522.1 GCA_005883855.1 Bacteroidota bacterium | reverse complement strand
CAATCCCTTTTCTGCATTTTCGCCCCCTGTAGGCAGACGCCGGCCTCCTCTGCCAAATGTATGGCCACGTCTGCCACGAGTCCCCTCTGGATCTCGGATTTGAGAGATATTTCGTTCTTCTCTCCCTATACTCAATTCATAGCGATCCATATCCATTAACAACTGTCCTCTTACAGCATCATTTGCTCCTTGAAATCGTTCCTGAATACGAGTAATTCCCTCCTCTAGACGAACTGTTTGGTCATTCCATACGACGTGATTTAATTGCACATTGAAATCGCCAATATTGCTATTGAGATTTGTTAGGTGTGCAATCTCATTAAGACGTATGTTGTTATTTAATGGTATCTAATAATTAGCAAGTTCAAATCAAGCTGGAAACTGTTATCCCAATTACTAAGATGCCAGAATCGTGAAATACTTTCGAATGGAATTGGTGAACCATCTGTTGGAATCATATGAATACATGGTAACTGATATCACATGAATGTATAGCAATGACACCTCTCTACCGGTTCAAGGATATTTCCCATCAGAATTTCCTTCTTACCAAGAACAATCTGCTGTTTAATTTGTGTAAGCGCAAATATGCTGATTTTGCCAACAAGCTGTCTTAGCTCTGGAATACCCCTAATGTCGAGAGGGATCCGTGAATATGCCATCTGCGCTCTCGCTCGTAGTTGTTGCATTAATTGCTTTTTGTGAAT
>VBAU01000521.1 GCA_005883855.1 Bacteroidota bacterium | reverse complement strand
GTTGAATTCGAGTACCATATTGTGCATTGACAATGCTTGCTGCTTGCCCAGCACGGATTCCATGATTTGCTAACAGAATTGTCTGGCGCCGCACTTCAGGATTTTGATTTCGGTAACGTACGTAACGATCCCAAGTTCTTGGGTCCGGGTTGCAAGTATGGTCCGTACGAATGCCACTGCAGCGATACAGTGTGCCCTCAATTTGGGTGAAGACAACATAAAAATGACAGCCGATTTTTTGACTGGCCCCGCGTCTAATTCGAATTCCTTCTCCACCAGCAGTTGTATCTGGGTCACGACCAGTCGTATCATTCGATGAATGAGTGATGTCTGCTGGCAAATTGCGATGATTGTTGTATTTTCCAGCATGAATGCACCACCAGCGGATGACCCTTCCCTTTTCAAGTCTTTGTGGGTTCACAGCAAATCCCTCTTGCTTTGCATACTGCGGCATATACGTCTCCATACCAGCTTTTTCAATCCTCCAACCGATAAATGGATGCTGCAGAGCCCCATGAGGAGGGTTGGAAAACTGTTCATTCACCTTTGGGCCGCGCTTTTTATTGCTCGGTCGGGGTATGAGCTCAGTGTTAGGCAATTGCTCTCCATATAAATCTTCTGAATCGCTCAAATCGGCAGGGACCTGGAGACTTAGTAAGTTCAGATGGAGTATTACAGGCTCAGCATTGGGCGCTTGGTCTCCATACAAATCTTCTGAATCGCTCAAATCGGCAGGGACCTGGAGACTTAGTAAGTTCAGATGGAGTATTACAGGCTCAGCATTGGGCGCTTGGTCTCCATACAAATCTTCTGAATCGCTCAAATTGGCACGGACCTGGAGACTTAGTAAGTTCAGATGGAGTATTACAGGCTCAGCATTGGGCGCTTGGTCTCCATACAAATCCTCTGGATCACTCAAATTGGCATGCACCTGAGAATTAGTCAGTTCGGATGGAGTATTACAGGCTCAACATTATTCAAAGGCAATTGCTCTCCATATAAATCCTCTGGATCACTGAGATCAGTACGTCGGTCTGGGGAGTTAGATAAATCTCTGACACACGAATCTAGATAAGAATGAAGTATCTGCTTGCCGGATTGGAACCCGGGGAGTAACTTCCTGCCACTAGCAAATCCTGCAAACTCTGGATCATCGTAAAAGGGAACAAAGTCAGGATGATCAT
>VBAU01000517.1 GCA_005883855.1 Bacteroidota bacterium | reverse complement strand
AATGATGAGTCAACAAGCAAACCTACTGCATAGAAGGATGTTCGGAAAAAGCTGGGAAGTTGTATACCGCCACGGAAAAAAATTCAACTGCCACTATTTGATCGCGCTGCTGATATTTTTAGTGCCGTCCCTTTCGGCATCGGCTCAAAAAATACTGAGTCTTGAAGAAGCCATTGCCAATGCCCTGGATAAAAACTATGATATCATTTTGTCAAGAAATGATTCAGCTATCGCCGCAATCGATTATTCCTATCGCGATGCCGTTTTTCTTCCCAGGATAAACGCAACAGCAGGAACATTATGGAACAATAACTCTCAAAAGCAGACTTTATCTGATGGTACCAAAAAAGACCGAAGCGGTATTAAATCAAATAATATCACGTCGCAGATTGCCTTGAACTGGACACTGTTTGATGGTACCAAGATGTTCATCGCTCGACATCATTATGAAGAATTGGTAGAACTCGGCGTGCTCGAGATAAGGAGCCAGGTCGTGAACACAGTAGCGACAGTAATCAATAACTACTACAACGTCGTCAGGCAAAAACAACAGCTGCGGTCGATCCTGGAACAAATGTCAATCGACAGCGAGAGAGTGCGCCTCGCGCAGTACAGACTTGACGTGGGTGTGGGCGTAAAGCCCGAGTTATTGCAAAGCAAGATCGATTTGAATGCACAGATCTCAGGCCAGCTTCAGCAGCTCGCACTAATCGAGCAACTGAAAGAACAACTGAACCAGGCGATGGGCATTCCACAATTTACAGCCTATGATGTGGTCGATACGATTATGATCAATGAAAACATTTCGCTGGGGGAAGTGCTCAATATCGCGGAAAAAGACAATCCCTCCGTGTTGGTGGCAAAGAAAAATATTGATATTGCCCACTATGTTTTGAGGGAAAGTAAGGCTGATCTCTACCCGGTCATTTCCTTTAACTCAGCCTACAATTTTAACCGCACGACCAACCAGGTCGTGCTCAATAGTTTCTCCACGCTATTCAACCAGGTGAAGGGCTATAACTATGGGTTCACTGCCACGATCCCCATCATGAATAACTTCAATACGCGTAGGCTGATCAAGCAAGCTAAATGGAATATCACCTACCAGAATATTTATTATGAAAGCCAGCGTTCCATCACTGCCCTGAATGTCATCAACGCATTCCAGAATTATGAGCAACAGAAAAAAGCCCTGGCACTGGAAGAAGAAAACATTTTGCTGGCAAGAGAAAACCTTGACATCGTCTTTCAAACATACAAACTGGGAGCTGCCACATTATTACAATTGAAGCTAGCACAGAATAGTATGGCTGATGCAGACACGCGGTTAATCGAAGCGAGATATAATGCAAAACTTTCTGAGACAGAATTGATGAGGCTGTCGGGGCAAATCATACGATGATAAATTTTACTTCCCATGATTCAAAAAAGATCTTTCTGATTCAGAAAAGGTTTCATGTTCGCCACTAATTTTTCGAGTACGCAGTCTACATTTTCAGATTCGTGTTTTTTTGACCATTCATCACATTTAATTCTTTGGTGCCTCGTTTTTCTAATATTTTAGGAAAGCCTCATCGATAGAAATTATACTTAACCATAAAGCCAAACGTTATGAGAGTTCAAAAGTCGCCTCGGCTGTGCTTGCCATCCTATTTATTCATTTCTTCGCAGCAATTGCATCTCCCACAAAAAACAAACTAAAAATTGGAATACGTAGTCCGAATATAACTACGTGGTCGTTAAAAAAATATAATGAAACCTATTGTCTTTCTTTTTGTCTTCACAGTGGTAGTCTCGATCAGCTCATCTGCACAAGAAAGCGGCTTAAGCAGGCAAAATTTGTGCGTATCTGCGGGAAGTATAGACTTTGGGACAGGCGATTTTGTTGGTTACAGTGTAAATGTTGGGTTTTCTAAACGCTTAAGCTCGAATAAAGGTTTGCTCGAACATCTGTTTGGTCAGTTGGAGTTGTGTTTTGAATATGGTAACAACCAACCA
>VBAU01000516.1 GCA_005883855.1 Bacteroidota bacterium | reverse complement strand
TCTGTTGATTTGAAAATAACGGTTGCGGGGTTGATTTGGGGCAAAGGATATGAATGGGAAACGCTGATCCCTGCGGTGAATCCCATCAGCTATGCGATGATGGGCCTTCTGCCTCAAATGCACAGAGATGAAATTACGATTTCAAAAACAGTGTCATTATTGCTAAAAACTGCCTACGGCATCGATTACGTTTCTCAAAATGTTCCCTGCGCATACTTGAAGAATAAGTGACGACGTCAAATTAAGAATGGTGGTTATTGGCAGAGATGTCCTTCTCCAAGACCGATAGTAGACATATCACTACCAAAAGTGGCCACGAAATTCACTTGACAGAACCTGAACTGGTCATTACTGCTATTAAAGAAGTGTTAAACGCAGTAAGAACCGGGCAATCCTTGAAAAAATAGCTTCATTACCCAAACGCCCCTCTCTTTCGGCGGATGAATCTCGCCGATTATCAGTTCTATTCCCTTTTGATGGAAAATCTGTTACCCCAACCGCCTTTTCTACGTCTTATATTACAGACAACGATCACCGGAATTCCAGGCACATGAAACAACAGACTCAAACAAAAATTGTTATGAACAAGTCATTAAATATCGTCGCTATTGTGGATCAGCCCAACTTGCTGGAAAGCCTGGTAGAAAAATTGGCCAGTCGTCGTTATGACATTGGGTACTCAAAAGAAACAGTACCTCAAAATTGGCAGGCTATTGAAACTTCATCCACCGAAACATATGTTAGCGGAACACTGTCTTTTTCCGGGGTGATGAGCAATGATGATGCTTTTGTCAATATACCGTTCATCACCTCAATGTTATTTACATGCATCAAAGGGAAAGAAGACTCTTACAGGCTTCTGTGGAGTAGTTCCTTATCGTAAAATAACTGTTCAAAAAGACACTTATCAAATCTTTGCCTTAATTCTTCCAATGTTCCTTAGTGCTCATTGGAATTTTTCTTTACACAGAGGTACATAGAACACGTAGGCGTAATTGCGATCCGGCTCGCATGGAGCGATGTACCCACCTATTATGAACTATTTGTCTATGTGATCCCATTTTCCGGAAAATGGCTCTACGAAAAATCTGTTTGTCATTTATCGCTAAATCTTTACTTTAGTTTGCGACAATTGACGCTACTGCATGCACTTTTTTCATATTCTATATGATGAGCTGATTGGCTTTTTGGGAATCAGTCAGTTGATTGAAACATTCAAGACGGGTAATTACAGCAGCCTTCTTACACTGAATGGGCTATTCTCAACGATTTCTCCATTGATGCCACTGTTGCTGCTGATTGAAATTGCGCGGGCCCTTGTGTACAAGAAATTTAAAGTTTCGGAATACAAAATTCCGTTTCTCATTTACATCGTCAACAGGTTTGTGTCGCGATACATTTCCATTGCAGCTGTAGCGTTTTGCATTGGGTTATTTGAAAAATACGGGTTGATAAAAACAACATTTACATGGTACTGGTTGATCTATGGGTATGTTATTTGGGAATTTTCTCATTTTATTTATCACTATCTCGGTCACAAAGTGAGATTGTTCTGGTGCCTGCATTCCACACATCATGCACCGGAGAATATGAACCTTTCCATTTCATATGCACATTTTTTCCTGGAAGCGCCCTACGCGGATGTGATACGCACGTCGGTCTGCATCCTTCTTGGTGTAAATCCCCCGTTGTTGTTTTTGATCATGTTCATTGACGGCACATGGGGTGCGTTTATTCATATTGGTGAGAATGTGCTGAGGGATGGCCGGCTGGGCTTCATGAACCGCTGGATACTAACTCCCTCTCACCATCGAATTCATCATGCAAGGAATCCGTTGTACATGGATACTAATTTTTGTAATCTCCTGAACATTTGGGACAGGATTTTCGGAACGCTTCAGCCAGAGCAGATTCAAATACCACCTGAATATGGGATCACTCGAAAAATAAATTCGCAGAATTTTTTGGATGTTTATTTTGGCGAGTTTTATTACCTGTTCAAAGATGTGGCACATGCCCCGGGCATCAGGAATAAATTTTTTTACATTTTTATGCCGCCGGGATGGAGCCACACCGGAAATCATAAGACGGCAAAACTGATCAGAAAACATTACTTGAAAAGTCTGGAGGCCGCAGTTGCCGTTCCCGTAACAGCAGAATCCTGACCTCTCCCCTACGGCGTAACGACGCACAATAGAATCACCGAACGATGCAGTGAGTGACACAACGGAACTTCAATAGAATTACAACAGCTCGCTCAATAAAAAACACAAATTATTTTATCTCCCCCCTCTTCATTTGATCAACAGCATAATCACAGGCCCTCGCCGTTAATGCCATATAAGTTAGTGATGGATTTTGACAAGCAGTGGAAACCATGCAAGCCCCGTCGGTTACAAATACATTGGGTGCATCGTGGCATTGATTGTGTTTATTCAATACCGATGTCTTTGGATCGTTGCCCATTCTTGCTGTTCCCATTTCATGGATCGTCATCCCCGGTACAGCGGGCGCACTAATATCCACAGACCAAATGGGATTGCCAGTAGCCAGCATCTCTTTGNNNNTTTCTCCGTATTCCATTTCAACTTTCAAAACAGGGAGTCCCCATTTGTCTTTCTTATTCTCATCGAGCCGCACCTGGTTTTCAAAATTGGGTAAACATTCGCCAAACGCGTACATCGCGGCTTGCCATTCGCCCGGCTCAGAAAGCGAATCTTTCCACTCGGCCCCAGTACCTGCACTGTTATATCCCCGGGTCCAATCAGCACGTGTGGCATACACTTCATATGCATATCCACGTCTAAATTTTCTGTCGTGCTTGAAAAGGTTTTGATATCGCGGCACATAAACCGAGGTTGAACGTTGGCCGAAGTAGTATTGATCTTTGAGGATGTCATAACCTGCGGCAACGCCGGGCCCTGAATAATGGTCCATGAGATAATGACCCAAAACGCCACTGCTGTTTGCAAATCCATTTGGAAAAGTTTTCGATGTAGACTGCAACATAATTTTCGTTGTACTCAGTGCCGAAGCATTTAAAAAAATGATCGGTGCGAAATATTGAACTGATTCCATTGTT
>VBAU01000515.1 GCA_005883855.1 Bacteroidota bacterium | reverse complement strand
TAATTCCGTCAAAATTAATCCCATGTTGTATTCATATTGTGAATACAGATCTTTAAGAAATTTGAATACAAAATAATTGCGATCTGTGAATACAGGTCTTAAGGAATTTGAATACAAATCTGTTATATACCCCTGAACACAAATCGGTTCAGCATTGTATTCATTGTGAATACTGCTTTGCATCAGTGTCACTTGATCTATTTCCATCGCCACTACCCCTTCTATTCCTTACTCTATTCCTTTTCTGTCACCACCTCTCCATGATCCCTTGCATCAGCATTGTCTAGCCTATCTCACACTACTTTACTACCACTGTGTGTATCTCTTTCCTTACACCTCATGTGTTATCAACCTCACGACATCTAGACATGAGACGCCCCGCCCTGATTTTTGGGATGCTTTCCGCTTTCCTTGTGCAAACCAGGTCAGCCGCACAGATAACGAAATATAAACTTAACATAGCTCCAATACGTGGTAACATTGACACAATAATAATCTCATGTTAAATCTACCTCTCTTTGTATGATTATCTCAAGGTATTGTAAGCCATAAACATGCTTCGCACACCAGATTAAATAAGAGATATTATCAGATTACACATTCAAGACAGCAGGTATTGAATATCGATAGGCCCATGTTCTCATTGCCGCATATCAGATGGAGCTCATTTTGATACATCATCGATCGGTATACATATCTCAACCCATGTTTGAAAGTTTTGCTAGATAGAAGTCATCCTAAGTTACAAAAGTATGCTCTCACAGAATGAGAATGGGAGTTAATAAAGTTTCTGCATCAATTTTGGCACTATTCAAAGCTGTGACAGATCGCCCTCAAGGTATTATGTTAACAGCTTAGACAACATCAAAGCAGTATTTCAGGAGATTGACCTGGTGCCACATTGCATCTCAGACATTAAATGCGACATTGAATACAATTGTTTGTAATAGGGTATTATTAGTTACATTGGTAGTTAGATTCACGTTTGTTGCAATATTAATAACGTTTGTGGCCTTGCCATACCTTAGCTTGCTTAGTACTCGGCTGTGCTTGGCATTATGTAGATATCTAAAGACCTAATACCTGCTGTAGGCCCTTAATGTCATATTGATTAATGCTCGCTCTTTCAACAGTGTCGCATGTTGTAGCCGGAAGTTATTATAGTTTACGTTAAAAATATACTGTGTGCTTGCTTTCCACTGCTTGCTGCCTGTGAGTTCCTAGCCTTTGACCCTCTGTCAGATCGGGGTGTTCCTTGTATGCAAATCAACTGGAAAGTGCGTGCCTTGCTTTTGAGATCTGGAAATTGCGGGGCGGGCCTGGAACGCAAAACATTTGGCTCAAAAATTGTGTGCTGCAAGCGCTTCCATGGAACGGCCCGGCCCGATGCCATGTATGATGCCCATGCAGCATAGACCTTGCACCTTTAAAACTAATTAATAATAATATGAGAAAATCCCAAGGAGCAATACTGGTGATGTACTTCTTGCGCATCGTTAGCAGGCCGTTCTGCTTTCTGCTCGAGCTGCGTTCAGCTCGATGGCCATGTATGATGGGCATCAGGTTCACCTTACGAAACTGAAACTGGTGGCAGTTGTGTAATGTTGAGCAGCTGTACTTGTAACCGTGCTTGTATTTAAATAATTCTAAGGCCGTTGATTATGTGGTCAATGAATGGTTGAACAATTGCTGTGCTTGTAAATGATAGTTAAGGGCATTGTAACTTGTTGGCCGCTTCAAACACTCGACCAACACAACATCACCATGGTCTATACTCTTATGCTGGAAGTTGGAACAGACAAACCGGGCCCGGGCCCGTCACTGAAAGATCTCTTGATCCCACGTCCCCCAGCCAATCATCTCTGCAATCCCCACGGAATATAATAACACGAATCCCCATTTATCGTGCGATGTCGTGTCTTTTTTTCTTATATTAGCTGGATGGAATAAATGATCCGTCACCCCCCACTATTCATAAAGCTCGCTTACGACCCAGACACATCGAAATCTCCCAACGCTCATTACAATCCAGAAAACGAAGCCTCCCTATACTCATTACAATCTAGAAAATGGTTGTCAGTTTAACAATGACACGCCCAAATCGAGGTCGAGTTCAATGTGGAAATTGTCTCAATAAACGAGGAGAAAGAGTTGCACATCGCGGTGTAGATTGCCCTTATACTAAAAAAAGAAAAGTCACAAATAGAAATGGTCTGTCGAATGTTTCTTTGTTCCAACCAAGCTTACAAACTAGTTGTAGAGCCAGAAACACCGCTTAATAATGGTGACAACTCGCTTCCAAACAATCTAGTACAACCGACTGGAGATTCGAACTCTCCTTTTTCTCCATCTTACATTGACTCAGCTCCACCCACTGGACAAGAGTTTCCCCAAATTGATCCTTCTCTAGTTCCTGGAATACAATCATCCTTTCCGGATA
Source organism: Bacteroidota bacterium (assembly GCA_005883855.1). Lineage (GTDB taxonomy): Bacteria > Bacteroidota > Bacteroidia > Chitinophagales > Chitinophagaceae > VBAU01. The sequence goes on along the minus strand of VBAU01000515.1, from coordinate 928 downwards.
GCCATCCTTCTGCTAAAACAGCATGTGCATTGACAAGTCAAGCCCCCGAAACAACAATTGCACAGCCTATATCGTTGGATACTACCATTACAGAGCCTATAGCGTCAAGTAATACAATTGCAAAGCCTACGGCTTTCGACAACTCAATTACAGAACCTCAAAACATCAGTGAAGCAGGATCTATTACAACACTGGCCAGGTCTCCGGTCGTTGATTCATTAAAAAGTAATTGCATTTCTTCACATTTATTGATTAATTTAGCCTCCTACATCACGTCCCCCAATCCGACTCCAGATGTTAGATTTCCTTGTGAAGTCACTGACACGATGACTGAGGAATTTGGAGCCAATGACTATGAATATGATAGTCAGATCAAGTACATTAACGATCGTATTGAGCAGACAACCGATCTCGAAGAGTTAGTGGATTTGCAAGATGAGAGGGCCCAATTGCAACACATGCAATTGCAAAGTCAACAAGGATTGATAAACGACCTACAAGAGGAACGAGAATTGCACAACCTCATACTTGAACCAGACTCCTTTTCAAATCCCCCGCCTCCTGATGATATCAGTGAGCCAGCTGAAGAAGATGAAGATAATGATACCAAAATGCAAGTGACAAGGATAGCTGTTCAAGCAGCATATATAGGCAACAAAAGAAAACGCAATGTCCGTTATGATACTGAGCGCAAGAGGCTTAGAAACAACTTTATCAATATCGGTATTCGAACAGGATGTTATGGTATTTTGTACCTTCGTAGGCAAGTTCTACCAATCCTTACATCGATTAACTATTACAGGGGAGGGACAGGTGTTTTAGCAAACGAGAAGGAAGCCCCCGTCATTTTTACAAATGCAATCCACGAGAATTCGGCATATCTTGAAATGGCTACTCGAGAAATGACTTCAATTGTAGAATGGGAAAA
>VBAU01000514.1 GCA_005883855.1 Bacteroidota bacterium | reverse complement strand
TCCCTGGAAAGGTTCGATGGCCGATGGATGGTTGTGTGACTCAATTTTAAAAACGATGCCTAACCCGTCGCCGATGTCCATAACACCGGCGTTCTCTTCGCCAGCCTTTACCAGCATTCGGCTCCCTTCGCGGGGCAACGTCTTTAGCCACTTGATTGAATTTTTGTAACTGCAATGCTCGCTCCACATGCCAGAGAAAGCGCACAGCTCATTAAAATTAGGTGTGCGGCCAAGTTTTTGTTTTATCAAATCAAATTCTTCTTCCGTAAGTCTCAACTGCTGAGCTGTTTTCACGTTTATTTCCATACGGCAAAAATAGATAACAGCAAATAGATCGCCGAGAATTATTACTCACCAACATAATTCATTGTTCATTATTAATTATTTTGTGGACTTAAACCACTGCTTTGGAATATCTCTTGTTCGTTGGCTATCTTGTATTATTTGCATGGCTTGTCACCAGAACAAAGTTTTTTAATCGGTCTGGCTTAAGCAATCCCCAGCTTGTGATCATTTTTCTTCTGAAAGTAATGGCTGGCATTTTTTACGGATGGGTTGGAATCTATTACGGTAACCATGCGCAGATGGTAGACACGTGGGGTTTCCACTACAATAGCATACAGGAATACAACTTGCTTTTTAAAAATCCTCACGAGTACCTTGTCAACCTGTTTCGCGATCCTTATCAAGGGGGCATAACAAAATTTTTCGGCACGGAAAACTCATACTGGAACGACCTTAAAGGCAATTTTTTTATCAAAGTCCTTTCCATCTTCAACATATTTAGTTTCGGACATTATTACACCAACATAATCTTCTACTCGTTTATCAGCATGTTTGGCCCGATCGCTATTTACCGGGTGATGACTGATGTGTATCCCGGTAAGAAGTGGCAATCGCTTATTGCTGTCTTCTTACTTCCATCTTTTCTCTACTGGGCAAGTGGGTTACACAAGGAAGGCTTGATCTTTCTCGGTTTCAGTCTTGTTATTTTCAATTTTTACTTCGGCTTGAAAAGAAAAAAATTTACAGCAAACAATATCATTTTTATTTCGCTTGGCCTGCTGCTCGTATTAATCCTTCGAAACTTTCTTATCATCATTTTTATTCCTGCAATGATTGCGTGGTTTCTCGCTTCAAGGTTTTCCAGGAAACCATTGGCGATATTCGGGATTTGTTATGTTTGTTTTGTAATCGTATTTTTTACGGCTAAGTTCTTAAACCCAAATCTTGATTTTCCGCAAACGGTAGTGACGAAACAAAAGGAATTTGTCGCCCTTCATGGCAATTCGTCCGTGCCTATGCAAAAGTTGGAACCTACGTTTTCCAGTTTCATTGTCAATACGCCTCAAGCCGTTAGCTTATCTGTTTTGCGGCCGTACCCGTCGGATGTAAAGCATCTCTTATCGCTTGCCGCCGCCGCCGAGATAGATCTTTTATTGTTTCTTTTTCTTATTTTTTTGTTATGGGGGCGGAAGAATGACCGGCCAGCTCAATCCTCTATTTTTATTTATTTCTGCGTCTTTTTGTCTCTTTCAGTTTTGATCACGATCGGCTATGCCGTCAATAATCTTGGGGCCATAGTAAGATACCGAAGCATTGTGCTCCCACTCCTATTGTGCCCGGTGTTCTGCGGCATCAATTGGCAAAACATAAATACCCTCTTGTTCAATAATATAAACATTCAGAGTAATATTACTAAAAATAGCAGTGCTACCTCTTAAATTGGCCTATTAGTCAAAAATAATTCAACTTTTTTCCACATTTTGTCCAAAAAAGCCAACTCTCTTTCAAAAAAAGTTGGAAAAAATTAAGATATCCATTTCTTTTGCATTTAGAAACTCACCCCAATAAAACAAAATTTTATAGCTTATGTCAGTATCAAAACTTGAATACATTTGGCTGGATGGTTACAAACCAATACAAAGTCTGCGCAGCAAGACAAAGATTGAAAGAGATTATGATGGCACCCTCACCAACACACCGATATGGTCCTTTGACGGTTCATCGACAGAGCAGGCACCTGGAGGGTCTTCCGACTGCATATTGAAGCCGGTTTTTGTTGTTAAGGATCCTCAACGCAAAAACGCTTTCCTGGTAATGTCCGAGGTTTTGAATTCTGACGGCAGCCCCCACGAGTCAAATGGAAGAGCCACAATTGAAGATGATGACGATGACTTCTGGTTTGGATTTGAGCAGGAGTATTTCCTGTGGAACCCGGAAACGAACAGGCCAATGGGGTTTCCCGAAGGTGGTTTTCCCCGCCCCCAGGGACCTTACTACTGCTCTGTGGGCGCATCGAATGCGTATGGTCGCGCTGTAGTTGAAGAGCACTTGGATGCGTGCCTGGAGGCTGGACTAAATGTAGAAGGAATCAACGCAGAGGTGGCAACCGGACAATGGGAGTTTCAAATTTTTGCAAAGGGCGCCAAGAGAGCAGGCGACGAAGTGTGGGTAGCTCGTTACCTGCTGGAGAGAATCGGCGAAAAATATGGTGTGTCTGTTAACTGGCATTGCAAACCGTTGGGCAGCCTTGATTGGAATGGAAGCGGCATGCACGCTAACTTCTCAAATGGTTTGATGAGGACATGCGGCAATCGGGAA
>VBAU01000050.1:486-13226 GCA_005883855.1 Bacteroidota bacterium | reverse complement strand
GATTGTACGTAAGCTTTGATGCAGGTAATAGTTTTATGATGTGGAATGCAGGTTTGCCAAAGTCCGTGCCTGTCCACGATATCGCCATTCAGCAGAGAGAAAATGAAATCGTTCTCGGTACTCATGGCAGAAGTCTTTATGTAGCCAAGCTCGACGATATTCAAAAATTGCAGAAGGATCCGGATCGGATGAAGAAAAAGCCAAAAGAGAAAGCAGAGAAGAAAAAAGATGAGGACGATGAAGATGAATTGCAAACGCCGGAAAGAGATTAAAAATCGGCCGAAACCTATTATCTGTAGTGGTTATGCGAAACGGATAGATCTTACAATAGTCTTTCAGGTCTAAGGTAAAATAGCTAACTTAAGTACACGGATAAAACTCCATCCGCAAACAGCTATTGAGACGAGTTGCTTCCATATCACCGCTCATATTCCTGCAACTGATCAGCGCCACCGTCTCTGCGCAGCAAGGTATCTTTAGAACATATACAGTGAATGACGGATTGGTAAATAATTCCGTGCGCAGAATTTTCCAGGATTCAAAAGGGTTTTTGTGGATTGCGACGTGGGAAGGTCTTAGCAAGTACGACGGAAACCGCTTTACCAATTTTACTGAAACCAATGGCCTATCGCACAACCTTATCAACGATGTTGTAGAATTACCATCCGGTGACATTTACGTCGCGTCGAATCTCGGTACGGTGGACTTGATCGGCGACGATCAAATCAAGCGACAAAAAGTTTTTAACAACATCATCGTTAATCGCTTTCAAAGGATTCAAAGCGCAAGTCTGCTTGCCTTAACAGACAGGGCTGGAATCGTCGAGGTAAATGGAAATAACATAAAGTACCTCAACAAGGCTAATGGCGCTTCGTGTTATGACCTGATCCGTTTGAATGATTCTCTAATAGCCGCGGCCACAGACACCTTACCTGTCCAAATTTATGATAGACAATTTCACGTCTGGGGTGCAGTTGAAAAAAGAATCCTTGATGGCGTTTCCAACTGCGTATTTAAAGATTCGCAAATGCGTTTGTGGGTCGGCACCACCAAAGGGCTCAAATTAGTTTCCATTGACTATAATAAGCACCTGCTAAAACTAACTGATCCACCTGCACCCTTCAACGACCCCCTGCTATCCCAGGGATACATAAACTGCATGTTCCAGGAAACAAATGGAACTTTCTGGGTCGGCACCGCCCAGGGGTTGATTAACATATCCGCAGAAGGGCGGTTGAAACAGTTTACCGAACACGATGGCTTGCCGTCTCGATTCGTAAACGTTATTTTTCGAGATCGCGAAGAGAACCTGTGGATGGGTACGGACCTGGGTTTGGCAAAAATGATTGCTCCTTCCGCAGTTACAGTTCCCCAACTTCTCGAGGGACAACCACATTATGCCATGGTCATAGAGCGGATATCTCACAAAGAGATGCTTGTTGCGACAGAACGGTTGTTGTACCGGTATAATTTTCAAACCGGCAAAATTGATAACGTTCTGAAACTACAGAAGGACAAAAATCTGACTTACGTAACTCATAGCTCTCCGGCACTGTTCATTTATGGCAATAAACTCTATCACTACGATGTAACTTCCAACCGGCTAACATCTCCTGGTAAAATAACCACCAGCCTCAATTTGTCAGTTACGAATTCGGCAACCACAACGGATGGGCGCACCATTTTCCTTCCCATTTTTCGTGCAATTATGATCTATGACAACGGGAAAACCGTAATTGATTCTACATTTAAAATGCGTATCAATAATATCCTTGCTGATCACAGCGGATATATTTGGTTGGGAACATGGGACGATGGCCTCTACCGAGCAAAGTATGATTTTGTGACGAAGCAATGGTCGGAGATCAACCACATTCGCGAGTTGCCGGATGACCATGTTCGTTCGTTATTTGAAGATGACGAAGGAAATATGTGGGTAGGCACTCGTTACAACGGTGTGATGCGGATCGCTTCAAATGGCGAAGGTGAGCCATTTCACCTAAATCAACAGAAGGGTCTTTCCTCCAACTGGATTGTCGACGTGACTGAGGATGCAGAGGGAAATATCTGGGTGGTGAACAAATTCGGTATCGATAAACTAATAAGAACCACCAACGGTTTTGAACTTTTTAATTATAGTCGAATAATTAATTTCTTTCCAAACGTAAATATTATCGAATACGCGGAGGGCAATCGACTGTTTTGTTCCTCGTTGCAGGGACTTTGCGAGATAAGAGACAATAAACTTGAGCAAACTTCGCCTCAACTGGTCTATTTGACGAAGGTTGTTCTTGCGGGCGAAGGAAAAAATTCCACATTTCATCGTGCACCTGAAAAGGCCAACCTGGCATATTCGACAAATAACGCCCTATTTGAATTCACGTCTCCCAGTTATTTAAACGAGAAAGAAATTCTATACAGCTACAGGCTCAAGGGAAGCAACGATACCGCATGGAGTCACCCGGCCAACTCGCATTCCGTTCAGTACGCGAGTCTCGCACCCGGGCATTACAAGTTTGAAGTACGAATGCTTGGATGGAACGGCACTTATGGGCCAGACACATCATTCATATTTACTGTAAATCCGCCGTATTGGAAAACGTGGTGGTTCTATTCTTTGATCGTGTTATTTGTTTTATTGGCTATGTACGGTTTATATCGCTACCGTATCAATCATTTACTGCGTTTACAAAAAGTTCGGAATACCATTGCCACAGACCTTCATGATGATATTGGTTCCACACTTACCAATATCAGCATCCTGTCAGAATTGGGCAAGAAAAATTTAATGGACACTCCTGTTGCCGAAAAATACCTTCATCGCATAACTGAAGAATCTGTTTCTACGCAGCAGGCGTTGGATGATATTATCTGGAGCGTAAACACCAGAAATGACAATATGCAGGAGTTGCAAGCCCGGATGAGAAGATATGCAGGAGAATTATTTGAGAGCAGCAATATCAGTTGCCAGTTTAATTTCGAAAAAACGGGTGAAGATAATAGACTCAACATGGAACAACGGCGCGATGTATACCTTGTTTTTAAAGAATGCCTTAATAATATTCACAAGCACGCTTCAGCAAAAACTATTCATATAAAAATCGCGGTCAGTAGCAATAGTGTTTTAAATATGCTGATTGAAGACGATGGAAAAGGTTTCAATCCCAATATCACAACTCACCGCAATGGATTAAAAAATTTAGAGACAAGAGTAAGAAAATGGAACGGTGACTTAAAGATTGATACGACTACTGGAAAAGGCACCCGAATTGAAATCAGGATGGCAATTAAAAACTCACTACTCAAATGAGTAGCTCGATTTTGTTTTTTTGCTTTTTACTTTCGATTGGCAAATAGGTTCAGTTATGTGTAATTATGACAACTTGCGACGCGTGTTAGCTTATGATACCCATCGTTAACACTGGCACCTAATAGAACTGTAAAAACAAAAAAATGCATACAACAACTATCGTCCCAAAACTCGTTTCTTCAAAAGAAGGAACCAAGTTTGATATTTTGGGACATGCGGTAACCGTGAAGCTCAATAGTTCTGATGGCAATGACAATTACGTTTTTGAATTGATTACTCCTCCTGGCATACCTCCGCATGTTCATGAAAACGAAGATGAAGTACTTTATATATTAGAAGGCGAATTTGAAGTAATGGTTGGAGAAGAAGCATTTAAAGCAACTGCGGGCGACTGCTTGAATTTTGTTCGTAGGAGTCCGCATGCGTATACAAATACCGGGATGACAGATGCAAAAACACTTTGGTATGTAAGTCCGGGTAGAAGTTTTGAAGAATTTTTTGGTGAACTTAGCCAGTTTCCTCCCGGACCTCCGGATATGGAAAGGTTCAATGCTCTATGTGGGAAGCATGGAATGAAATTCCTAATATAGTGCTACCAGTAATTCAAAAGAATGCCTGTTAAGATCGTAATATTTGAAGATAATGATCGGCTGCGTGAATCGCTGGTAGCCTTATTTAAAGGAATGGATGAATATGAAGTGACGGGTGATTATAATAACTGCAACGAGGCCGCTATAATTGCGAGAGTGTACAAACCTGATGTTGTGTTAATGGATATCGATCTCCCTGGCGAAAGCGGAATAAAAGGAGTAGTGAAGATCAAAGAAAACTATCCGCAGGCGGCTATCATTATGTACACAGTTTTTGAAGATGATGAAAAATTATTTCAATGTCTTTGCGCAGGGGCCAATGGATATTTGTTGAAAAAAACAGCACCTTCAAAATTGATTGATGCCATCCAGGAAGTAATTGAAGGTGGTGCACCCATGAGCCCTTCCATCGCAAGAAAAGTTCTGAATAGTTTTCAGCACGGTAAGAGCAATAAATATTTTTTATCAACACGTGAAATTGAAACCCTGCAATTATTGATTAAAGGTTACAGCGCTAAAATGATCGCTGCAGAATTAAAAATATCTTTCGATACAGCCCGCTACCATTTAAAAAATATCTACAACAAACTTCATGTAAACTGCGGGAAGGAAGCAATTGCCAAAGCGCTGGGGGAACGGATAGTATGATGAAACCCGAAATTCGAACTTCGAAACCCAAAATTTTCAACTCTAAATCTCTTTCGAAAAGCGATCGGGAGCAAATTTCAAATCTGCAATTTCCAACTTCACTGTGCTGACCTACTCAAAAAGGTGGTTGACTTGACTATTAGCAAGCGCAATTTTGTTTACAAAAAAAATTATGAACGGTTCCTTCAAACTCAAAGCGTCAATTATGAAACCACTTAAGCCCGTGCTTATGCTCTCAGCATTATGTTTTTTGCTCTCAGCATGCCGAAAAGAGATTAACAACACTACCACGAAACAAACGGAAAAGTCGCAATCTGAAAAAACGAAGGTAGTTCCTTTCAAAGGCGAATACTTAACTACAAACCAGCCATTGGCCGGGCCGCCACTGGTAAAACAAAAAGTCACCGGAATGGGTGAGGCGGCATCCCTCGGTAACAGCATGTTCATTGCTTATGCCACGGTCAATGTGGCAACGCCGCCACCTTTCGTGGTGACTGGAACGGCTACATTCATTGCTGCTGATGGAAGTGAATTTTATACGGAATTCACTGGCACAAACACTCCAAAGGGCGACGGAACAGCAAGTATTTTAGTAACTCACCACGTCACCGGAGGCACCGGAAGATTTGCGAATGCAAGCGGAACTGTTGCCGCCAGCGGTTATACTATTCTGGCTGAAGCCAAGGGATCTATTAGCTATGATGGAACCATTGTCACTGCCCTCGATTAGCCGCCCGCATCTGAAAACAACTCATTTCGAAGCACAGAATAGAAATGGTTTTCGGGCGATTCTTACGCATTGATTTTTATTTCAATCGTGAGTCCTTGAGGTGCTTTTTGGTAGGCCGTCCTTGTAAAAACGCGTGCCAGTCATTAATCAATTAAAAAATAATTTATGAAAAAAAACAAATCACTTGTGGCGGTTTTTTTTACGCTGTTCGTTTTTTTCTCATCATGCAAGAAAAACGTTGAAACAAAGTCAGAAGCTCCCACCATTGCCAAAATTGAAAGCATCGCAGAGGAGAACATCAGTCATGCGGTGGTCACCAATTTGCTTGTTCCCTTCGATCAAACTTTTCTACTTGGCAACGATGAAGTTGGCGAGCAGGTACATTTTGTCGGTCAGCTCCACCTGGTCACTAGGCTCGTTCCCCCCAATCCAGTTATACCCAATGACCCATACAAAATCTCGCTCATCTCTAATGTAGTTGCACTAAAAGGGGTTGGTCTCACTAGCGGCCAGATCTATCAGTTTGACGGCAGTTTTCAAACAGACCAACCAGCATCACCAGGAAGTAGTTTCACATTTGATCACATTTACCGGTTGGTGCCACCAAATCCGATTGTGCCTCCCAATCCCATCATTCCCTCTGGAAACTACCGTTTTCGTTACTCAGCACAATTGAATTTTCAAGGCGCAGCAACTGATGCCAGCGCGGTCGGCCTGGGCATCGACGTGTCTGTAGGACCAGGATGAGATCGCGTTCTTGAGTTTTGAAGGCTGAACGGGATCTTAGCACAAAAGTTAGCGCGATGCGTCCATGGTTCGAGGTGGCATTTTCATCCGTTAATGAGATCAGAAAAATAAAGCAGAAACCAAAATGCGGGTTTCTGCTTTCGCCATGAGATTTTTATCTCAACAACTAGGTCGCAATCAAATTACTTTTCCCTTCAAACACTTTAAACCTTTCAAAACACGCTCTTTCCAAAGCTTCCCTGTCATCAGGATGTGCGATATCAATTAATGCTTTTGCACGCTGCCTTAAATTTTTACCGAATAAGTAGGCAACGCCGTATTCTGTTACTACGTAATGCATGTGTGCTCTTGTTGTCGTGACAGCTGCTCCTTGTTTTAGAAATGGAACTATGCGTGCAACGCCTTTGGCGGTGCGTGATGGTAGCGCGATGATCGGTTTACCGCCAGCACTCAATGCCGCACCACGCATAAAATCCATTTGACCCCCGACGCCTGAATACTGAAAAGTGCCGATTGAATCTGCACAAACCTGCCCAGCAATATCTACTTCAATAGCGCTGTTGATAGCAACCATTTTATTATTGCGGCGGATGACGTGCGGATCATTCACGTAATCGATGTCTAAAAAGTGAATTGCAGGATTGTCATCGAGAAAATCGTACAGCCTACGCGTGCCGAGCGCAAATGCGGAGACTCCTTTGTTGGGATGGATCTGTTTGCACCTGTTATTGATCACTCCTTTTTCGTAAAGGTCTATGACGCCGTCGGAACACATCTCTGTATGCATGCCCAGGTCTTTGTGATTGGTGAGTGAACGTAAAACTGCATCCGGAATTGCTCCAATTCCCATTTGTAAAGTGGAACCATCGTCAATCAACTCGGCAATGTATTGGGCGATCTTTAACTCGGTGGGTCCTACTTTGTCGCTGTATTTGGTTTCGTACAATGGTTCACCGCAATGCACCATGCTGTCGAATTGGCTTATATGGATCACTCCATCACCATGTGTGCGCGGGACATTCGGATTAATTGATGCGATCACATGTTTCGCCGTGTTTACAGCCGACCGGGCAACGTCCACGGAAACCCCAAGCGAACAGTAGCCATGTTTATCGGGAGGTGAAACCTGTACCAGCGCTACATCAATGGGCAAAATATTACGATTGAAAAGATCCGGGATCTCACTCAAAAACACAGGCACGTAATCAGCTCTACCTTCGTTTACAGCAGAACGGATACTGGCTGAAACGAACAATGAATTTATTTTGAAACTATCCGAATATTCGGGTTTGTCCACCTGGATATCGCCATAGACAGTGATAAAAACAAGCTCGACATCTCTCAAGCGGTCAGCCTGTTTTGCCAGCGCTTTCAGCAAGCAAGTGGGCGTCTGGGCACTTCCATGAATGTACACCCTGTTGCCCGACTCAATAATTGAAATGGCGTTTTCAGTTGTTTTATAAACAAGAGGAATTTTCATGATTGCAAAGCTCATTTTTGGCCATAAAAAAAGAGATGATTATACTTAATGTGTCCAATGATTACGGTCAGTTGACTCACTTTGACAGAAACCATTCAACGGCGAGCTCATATCCCTTCAATCCCAGGCCAAAAATGCTGCCGACGGATTTGCCGGAGACATGTGAAAGTTTTCTGAAATCCTCGCGTGCGTGGACATTGGAAATGTGAACTTCAATCACTGGAGTTTTAATCGCGGCAATGGCGTCCCCAATAGCCACTGAAGTATGCGTGTACCCTGCAGGATTCAGGATGATCCCATCGTATTCGAATCCGACTAGCTGCAGCGCGTTGATCAATTCGCCCTCAATGTTGCTTTGATAATGAGAAAACTCAATAGTGGGATATTTTACAGAAAGTTGATCCAAAAAATCTTCAAACGGCATGTTGCCATAGATATCCTTTTCTCTCGTTCCGAGAAGATTTAGATTGGGACCGTTGATAATGGCGATCTTCATGATCACTGATTTCGAAATCGCTGATTTCGTGGATTAGGATATGGATTACGCGGCAAGTAAATCTATAATCCGCGAAATTATTTGAATCCCGCGCAATCCGCGATCAAGATACGTATTTATATCACGGATTTCACGGATTGGATATGAATTACACGGATAACGGACTGCAAACCGCTACATCGTTTTTAAATCCACGCAATCGGCGATATCATTCTAAATCCGGGTAATCGGTGATACAAGGGCGTAGATACGAAGACTAACAAACTTTCCATTCTTGATCTCACAGTCTCTCATCGTTCCCTCATAGATAAAACCAACCTTCTCTAAAACCTTGCTGCTTGCCGCGTTGCCTTCTTCGACAAACGCTTCTAAGCGATGAATATCCTTTTGTTGCTGGCAATAATCAATCACTGCTTTCAAAACCTCGGTCGCAATGCCTTTGTTCCAGTATTGAGGAAAGATCCAAAAACCAACTTCAGCTTTTTTTTTGTGAAAGTAATATGCGATCACTCCGATCTTTTCACCTGTAGCTTTGCCGATAATCTTTCATGGGTCTCCCGTTCCGTCGTTGTAACTTTTTTCATACCATTCCATTTGCTTTGTTGTCGCCTCAAGTGTATCATACCTTACTCCATAGAATGGAATAACGTCCGGGTGACTTAGCCCTTCAAAAATGAATTGCTGGTCCTCTGGTAAAACTTGCTGAAGTAAAAAACGTTGGGTTGCTAATTCAAGAAACATTCAAACACGAAGAACGCCAATTAGCGTCAATTAGTGTCCACCATTAGCGTTAATTAGCGCTATGAACTCGTCAAACAAATATCTTGAATCTTGTGGGCCAGGGGTACTTTCCGGATGATATTGCACAGAGAACGCCGGTTTATTTTTTAGCCGGATTCCTTCTATCGAATGATCGTTGAGATTGACATGTGTTATTTCAACGTCTTTTGCTTTTTTCACCGCTTCAGGATCGACACCAAAACCATGATTCTGCGTTGTGATTTCGCATTTACCCGTCACTAAATTTTTCACCGGGTGATTTAAACCACGATGGCCATGATGCATTTTGAAGGTCGGAATATCGTTTGCCAGAGCCAGCAGTTGATGACCGAGACAAATTCCAAAAACGGGTTTATCTTCTTTGAGGATTTGTCGCAGTGTATCAATCGCATAATCCATCGCCGCCGGATCGCCAGGCCCGTTAGAAATGAAATAACCAGATGGATTGAATTTTTTTACATCGTCAAACTTTGTTTTTGCCGGGAACACTTTCACAAACACACCGCGGTCGACCATACATTCCAGGATATGTTGTTTGATACCGTAATCCATCACGGCGATGCGAACGGGAGAATTTGGATCACCTTTCTCATATGTTTGTTTCGTGCTCACGGCCGAAGCCAACTCAAGACCGTTCATGTTCGGTACGTCCGCCAGTTTCTTTTTTAATTGCTCCACATCGCTGATCTCCGAGGAAATAATGCAATTCATTGCTCCTTTTGTCCGAATGTGCGTCACCAGCGCCCTGGTGTCGACGCCCTCTATAGCAACGATGTTATTGGCTTTGAGATAGTCTTTCAATGACCCATTAGCAAGCTTCCTTGAGTACTGATCTTCAAGATTACGCCCAATCAATCCGCGGATTTTCACATTGTCAGATTCAACGTCTTCGTCCTTTACGCCGTAGTTCCCAATGTGAACCGTATTCATGATCAGTATCTGTCCATAATAGCTGGGATCCGTAAATACTTCCTGGTATCCTGTCATTCCGGTGTTAAAACAAATTTCTCCGCCCGTTGTACCAATAGCTCCAAAGGCTTTGCCGTGGCAAACGGTTCCATCTTCAAGAAGTAAAACAGCGGGGATTTGAGTCTCTGGCATTCTAAAAAGATTTTGCAAAGAAAATGAATTGATGATTTTTACGCCAAATAATTCTCCACATGCTCATAAAAAACCCCGATAACAAATCGGGGCCCATATGAAAAGAAATCGTTGATTTTTATTATTCCTCCTTTGCTTCTTCTTCCTTAGCTTCTTCCTTTTCCTCAATCTCAGCCTTAGCCTCAACCTTCTTACTGCCACGACCCCGTCTTGTTCTTCTTCCGCCTTCCCTTCTCTCCTCTTTTCCTTTTCCATAAATCTCATTGAAATCAACCAGCTCGATCAATGCTTGTTCGGCGTTGTCACCACGCCGTGCTCCCAACTTAATGATTCTCGTGTAACCGCCGGGACGGCCACCAATTTTTTCGGCAACTGTACTAAACAGTTCAGTGATCGCATCTTTATCCTGCAAATAACTGAACACAACACGACGCTGGTGAGTACTGTTGTCCTTGCTTTTGGTTATGAGCGGTTCAACATAGGTGCGCAGAGCTTTCGCTTTAGCGACCGTTGTTACAATTCTTTTATGGGCAATTAACTGGCAAGCGAGGTTGCTCAGCAAAGCATCTCTGTGTGCTTTTTTTCTACCCAGGTTTTTAATCTTGTCGTCTGATGTCGGAGGTATGATGTCTAAATCCTCCTCTTCTCAAACCGGTTTTAATAATTCGACTACACCGTGTCAGGAATTGTAGCCTAAAAACCCCCATCCCCAAATAAACACTCTAACGGAATGAAGGTTTCTGTTGTTAAATCTCGTTTGTTATTTTTCTGAATCCGCATTGCTCCATAGCGGCACAAACGTTGAAGAGTGCGACGCAACAGAAGCTCCATAGTAGCAATCTGCTGGCCACATTAATCGCCTTCCATCAAAGAACTATTCGTCAAAACAACGTAAGACCGACCTGAGTTCCCCTTCGGGAGGCAGGGGCCTACAGTTCATCCGCATCCACACCCAGCTTTTGCAGATCCATACCGAAATGCAAACCTCTTTCAGTCAGCACCTGCTCAATCTCAGCCAGTGACTTCTGACCAAAGTTGCGGAACTTCATCAGGTCTTCCTGTTCATACTGCACCAGTTCGCTCAGGGAATTGATCTTAGCAGCCTTCAAACAGTTAAATGCACGCACGGAAAGATCCAGGTCTTCCAATGGCGTCTTCAAAACCTTGCGCAATTGCAATGTTTGCTCATCAACAAGGTCTTCTTTCTTTTCTTCCTTATTGTCGAACGTGATGTTCTCATCTGTGATGATCATGAGATGCTGGATCAAAATGCGGGAAGCTTGTTTTACTGCCTCTTCCGGTTGAATCGTACCATCGGTAGAAACTTCCATGATCAGTTTCTCGTAGTCCGTGCGCTGCTCCACACGGGTGTTTTCAATTGTATACTTCACGTTCTTGATCGGCGTATAAATTGAGTCAACAGGAATATAGCCCAGCGGTGCATCCTTAGGTTTGTTTTCCTCAGCCGGAACATATCCACGACCCTTACCAATTGTAAGCTCAATATCCATTTTCGCAGAAGAATCCAACGTGCAGATCAGCAATTGCGGATTCATCACTTCGAAACTTTGCGTGGCCTCACCAATCATTCCAGCCGTAAATTCTGTTCTGTTTCTTACCGACATCAATATCCTCTCGTGTGCGACGTCGTGGTCAACTTTCTTACGTAACCTCACTTGCTTTATGTTCAACAGGATCTCAACCACATCTTCGCTCACTCCTTTGATCGTTGCAAATTCGTGATCCACTCCTTCGATCTTTACGCCTGTTATGGCATATCCTTCCAATGAACTCAACAAAACACGTCGCAGTGCATTACCAATAGTAACTGCATATCCCGGCTCAAGGGGACGAAATTCAAATTGTGCTTCGAAGTCAGACGCTTTCTGCAAGATTATTTTGTCTGGCTTCTGAAAATTTAAAATGGCCATATTTGATTTTTAATTTATTTTTTTAAAGTTTGGATACCAGCTTCGGGAATTCTTATCATCGTCTGTTGCGTCGCAATCCGTTCATCGTTCGGTAATTCTAGTGAACAAGCTTTGAGCTACCAGCTGTGAGCTTCGAGCTCAAGGCTCATAGCTCACGGCTCACAGCTTATTTGCTGTACAACTCCACGATCAGCTGTTCCTTAATATTTTCAGGCACACTCTCTCTTTCAGGATAGGTAATGAAAGTTCCCTGCAATTCGGTTTCATTCCAATCCAGCCAGCTAAATTTTTGATTTTTTCCGCGGATTTGGCTGGTAACAGAAGTATTGCCCTTGCTCTTATCTTTGAAACCGATCATGTCGCCTGGTTTCAATGAAAAAGAAGGAATATTCACAACATCACCATTTACCGTGATGTGCTTGTGACTGACCAGTTGCCGCGCCGCAGGACGACTGGGCGCGATGCCTATCCTGAATACAGCGTTGTCCAAACGGGCTTCGAGCAATTTGATCAGGTTGTCACCAGTTGCGCCTTTGCGACGCGCTGCTTCGACAAAAGTTTTACGGAATTGTCTTTCCAATACTCCGTAAGTGTACTTGGCTTTTTGCTTTTCACGAAGCTGAAGGGCGTACTCACCTAAGCTTTTGCGCTTACGCGTTGCTCCGTGTTGACCGGGCGGATTGCTGTTTTTGCCCAGCCACTTACCATTGCCCAAAATGGGCTCACCAAAAATGCGGGAAATCTTGGTCTTAGGACCATTGTAACGTGCCATAATTTTCTTTCATTTCAGTTTTTTTAGAACCGGTGAACTGATCGGTAAAAAACTGTAAAAAATTAATCAGTCACCCTTTAGTTAAATGAATCAATTTGGCGATTCAATATGTATGTTGAAGCTGTGAGCTTCTAGCTTTGAGCTACGAGCTAACT
>VBAU01000050.1:0-408 GCA_005883855.1 Bacteroidota bacterium | reverse complement strand
ATACCGGATTGTGCGATGGCGCGGATTGCGCTTTCGCGGCCGGAACCCGGGCCTTTTACAAAAACGTCCACTCTTTTCAGACCAGCATCAAAAGCTTTTTTTGCAGCATCGGCTGCAGCCGTTTGAGCAGCATAGGGTGTATTTTTCTTTGAACCCTTAAAACCCATTTTTCCCGCACTGCTCCAGGAGATCACCTGGCCAGCTTTGTTGGTTAAGCTCACAATAAGATTGTTGAAACTTGCAGTAACGTGGGCGTCACCGTAAGTATCAACCTTCACTACTCTTTTTTTTGCTGCGGCCTTTGCGCTTACCGGCTGATGTGTTTGTTGTGCTTTTGCCATATTTTGTTTTGCCATTACTGGTTTAATAGTTTTGCGCTTCTTGCTTCAGCCACACGCTTGCAGCTCA
>VBAU01000513.1 GCA_005883855.1 Bacteroidota bacterium | reverse complement strand
CCATTGAAAGTCTTCCTACCCCTCAAAATGACAACTATCGTGGAATCGATCGTGGTGAATATACAGTTCGACACTACTGTATATGGTGTGCGTATGCAAAAGAACCTTTCATATGCTCTCAGTTTTGCAAAGATGGAGAAGGCGCAAAAATGTTTATGCAGGCAAATTCACAGCTCTGGGAGAGTATGTCAATGTATCTCTCAGAGTTATTTCCTGGTGTCTACAACGAATTTATGAATCTCCCTCTCGCTCCTCACTTGGATCGAATGGCTGGAGCATTCATGGGGTGCGTAATCAATATGGGGAGCGGAGATATACCAGTGGAGACAAAACCTCATCATGACGTCAAAGAACGGGCATTCGGAGTCAGTTGTTTGTGTCCATTTGGAACTTATAAGGGAGGAGCACTCATATTGTGGGAATTGAAAGTGATCATTGAGTTAAATCCTGGCGACCTCCTGTTTCTGCCAGACTCACTTATACATCATTCTAATGAGAGAGTCACAGGTATTCGTCATTCTGTTGTTGCTTTCACTCAACAAAATATGTTTGATTATTGGAAGCGGAGCAGCTCTGAATTCAGGGATAAAAAGAAGTCGAAGCTTGGGAAACGAAAAGAGAAAGAAAAGAGGAAAAGGGAGTTGAGGAAGAGAGTGATAAAAAAAGCGATGCAAAATGCATCAAAAATAGAGATGGATTAGGATTAATAGCTATTAGTAATATATAACCTGTGTAGTTCACTCATTTAAAAAGAAAGTGGTTAAGGGTCGAATCGTTGAAAGTTTATAGTTACTGTATAAATATATTGATTAACCTATATTATGAATCCATCCAGGACCATTGGAGATGTATATTGCGTACTATTGAATTGAAACTAAGAATCATAAATCATTGTCTCTTGATGGCACTTTGAAAAAGATATGATTTCAAGCCAGCATTATCTTGTTTATTTTGTAAGGACGATGGCAGTGTTGGTGGGGACATTTCCTACTTTTGACTTTTTGGGAGATGAAAACATATTGATATTTGTACTCGAAGATCTTTTGGGAGAATTGGTACTGACGGGACCTCGATTGACAACAGTGTTATTGATGTTCATTTTCTTGATGATTCCATAAACTATCGTACGATTAGTATTATATAGACTTTGAGGATGAGATTACCTTGCTCGGGATCTTCAGAAAGATCTGCATCGTCATCAGAATCGTCGTCAAGATTATTCTGAGATTGAGATGAATTACTAATAGGAAAGATATATGCAAATGATACATCTAAGAATATTCCCACACGTAGATTTTTTGCAATACTAACGAAATTGCGTTGACTGGAATTAAATGCCAGCTTCATTTTAAATGTCTATTATAAGCATAAT
>VBAU01000510.1:2125-2539 GCA_005883855.1 Bacteroidota bacterium | reverse complement strand
TCGTAGAAAACCACCAACGAGAGTTCTCATTCTAAAGGGATCAAACGCGTGAGTATCGATGAAGACTCGGACGACATAGAGAGCAGTAGAGAAACAGATGATGATGGTTTCTCACTTGGAGACTCTGTTGCTCCAAGAACGACAGAACAAGCTCAAGACAGTCTCAGTCAACCACGAAAGAAACCCAAACGTTCATGGAATGACCGATATTTGACAAAATTCCCTTGGATATATTACAATGTGGAAAAGCGAGTAGCCTCTTGTAAATATCGTCAATGCAATGCGTACAAGTCGCTCAAATAGTTGTAACTAACTGCTAGTAAATGGCCCTCTCACAAATACGAGTCTCGACTTTTTTCTCAACATCAAGACACACAAGCTCACCAAAATCAGAACCCCAAAAAGCTCCTGAAA
>VBAU01000510.1:0-2093 GCA_005883855.1 Bacteroidota bacterium | reverse complement strand
ATGCTGCTATTTGGATCCGAATACAAACGGCTTGGTGGCTTGTGAAAGAGGATGTGGCAATACACAAATTCAACTCGCTTCTCAAATCTAAACTCATAAGTCAGAATTTGGCTTCTCCCAAAAGTTATCGAGACGATCACGTAGCTTGGGAAATTGTCGTTATTCTTGGTCAGTATTTTCGCAGAATGCTCGAGAAACGAGTTCAGAAATCCCCATTTTTTGGAATTATGGTTGATGAAACAACGGACAATTCAACAGATAAGCAGCTCATTTTGTATATCAAATTTCTTGATATGAATCCTGATGGAGATCTTGAGGCAGTTGTTGAATATTTGGCTCTCATCTGTCCTACAAGTGGCAGGGCGGAAGATCTTATGGTATTTGATTATCGTTGATAAGCTAATGGATTATGGAATAGGTTGCTATACGAACAACAATACAGTCATTCGGCTTAGATCTTAAAAGACTTGTTGGCTTCAGTTCGGATGGATGTTCTACAATGCTTGGGAATAAGAATGGCGTGGCAATGAA
Source organism: Bacteroidota bacterium (assembly GCA_005883855.1). Lineage (GTDB taxonomy): Bacteria > Bacteroidota > Bacteroidia > Chitinophagales > Chitinophagaceae > VBAU01. Next base: position 1,562 of record VBAU01000510.1, on the reverse strand, counting down.
GTTACGACAGTCAAGTCCCTGTTTAGTTTCTTTCCATTGCCCGGCCCATCGTCTTCAGCTTGCAATACTTGACATTGCTAACAAGGTTCACGGACCTCTACACTTAGCTAACCTTAGGACGAATTCATAAAGCTCATTGAGAAGTTGCTCAAAGATGTCTACAAATTCTACAAGAACTCTCCGAAAAGAAAGCTTGGCCTCGAAGTAACTGCTTTGAGAAGAGAGAAAGTCTTGGCTCAGTTTGTAGCTACGATGGTAACTGAGGTCGAAACGGGCAAAGATGATCTGAAGAAAATACCTTCGTTAAGATTGAAAAAGTGGAATGCTACACGTTGGCTTGGAAGGGCAGTGTGTTTGACAGCAATGTGTAATGCTTACGAATATATCCTGGACCATTTATCTGAATTCTCAGAGATGAGGACGGAATCAGCAAAGGACAGAAAGACAGCAGCTGATTTGTATCGAGATTTGACGACATACGATAACTTTCTGTTTCTCTTCTTTTATAGAGAACTTGCATCGATAATGGCACGGACATCACAACTGTTACAAGCCAAGGATATTCAGATTCGTGATGTTGGACGTCGTATCATGACATTGTGTGGGAGGTTGTATGCGGATTACGATTCAGAGTCACTGATTCCCAAGGATTTAACTGGCGATGGAGAAGCGGATAACATCATGAGGGAGTTGTTTGGAGAGGATCTAGATCGCAAGTCTCAAAACGAAATTGAGGACTAACGGCTCAGATATCAACGATCTTGAGGGGCTTTTACAGCCTCAGCAAGCAGAAGAAATATCTGTCGCATCAACTTCACAAGGAGGCCGTATAACTCGTGGGAAAGATGTATCTTTCAGTTATACCGACCTTCTATCCAGAAAATCAAGAGAGGAACGAGTTCGAGAGAATAATCGAGAGGTTGAACCTATCCAGTTGGAGAAAGAGGTAATCTTCTCTCTTATTCGATGTACTAAGTCAAAGTTCACCCTCACATGGAGAGGACACAAGATCATGGGAAAAGGGAGTTACTTTGGACCATGGAAGAGAGTTACGGGATTTGCTAATGAGGTTGCGCATAGACTCCTTGCAAGGTTTCCAAGGGAAGACTTCCTTGATGCTTTGGACATTGTTGATCCACGCCAGTGGAGAGCAGCGCATGATCCCAACTTTTACTCCAGTATCTTCTTGTGTGAGTTCATTTGCTAATAGAAAAGAGAGCAAGCTGACGCCTCACTTTCTCAAGAAATGCAAAGTCCTGGAGACACAATTTCGTCATCTCCTATCAGATACGCTTCAGCCGCAGTTTGAGGATTTCCTGATGGAAAAGTTCAGCAACGTCAAGAACATGAACGAGGCAGAGTTCATGAGATTCATGATTAATGAGCGATATGGTGAATCTTATGATGATCTCATATGGTAAGTGATTCTCAAAATTAAGTTAACGTGCAGTTTATGTCAAATAATAGCAGTCCTTCCAGCGACAAGTGTTGACTGTGAGAGGGGATTCTCCAATCTCAATCGAATAAAGACTGACAATCGTAACAAACTACAAGCACTTCAT
>VBAU01000512.1 GCA_005883855.1 Bacteroidota bacterium | reverse complement strand
CTCATGGAGTATTTCAAAATATCCTGGAGCTGGATGGTGAGAAAATTGTTTCTGCGGAACAAACCATCGGTTATGTTCATCGTGCCATAGAAAAACTCGCTGAACACCGGCCTCTATATCAAATCACACCACTAACCGATCGTTTGAATTACTGCTCATCGCCTATCAACAACATCGGGTGGCATACCACCTGCGAAAAATTGTTGCGCGTCAAAACTCCCAAGAGAGTGGATTACCTGCGTGTCATCATCATGGAGCTCGCACGAATTGGCGATCATCTTATTTGCAACTCGATTGTTGGCGTGGATGCAGGTGCCTACACCGGCTTCTTGTATTTGATGCAATATCGCGAGCTGATCTATGAAATTTGGGAACAGGTATGTGGTGCACGACTAACCACAAACATTGGTCGAATTGAATTTTAACAACATAGCTTTTGAAAAACTTGAAAAATTTTTAAGCGAATATCCGAAGGCGGTGAAGGAATTTGAGAGCATGTTTATGCGCAACAGGATATTCATGGATCGCACGATTGGCGTGGGTCCGATCAGCGCTGAACGGGCATTGAATTACGGATTCACCGGGCCCAACCTGCGTGCAGCCGGCGTTGACTATGACGTTCGCGTTCATTCTCCTTATTGCAGCTACGAAGATTTTGACTTTACGATCCCGGTGGGGACAACGGGTGATTGTTATGACCGCTTTTTAGTTCGCGAAGAAGAACAATGGCAATCGCTGAGCATTATCGAGCAGGCCTATCAAAAAGTGCAGGAATTCAAAGGGGCGGAGGCGGAAGTGTATCATGCTGATGTTCCTGAATACTATTTGCCGGCGAAGGAAGATGTGTATACAAAAATGGAAGCGCTCATCTGGCATTTCAAGATCATTATGGGAGAGATTGACATGCCGGCGGGCGAAGTTTATCATTCCGTAGAGGGTGGAAATGGCGAACTTGGATTCTATTTTATAAGTGATGGTGGGCGGGCTCCTTATCGTTTGCAGCTCCGTCGTCCGTGTTTTATTTATTACCAGGCATTCGAAGAATTAGTGAAAGGGTCTTTGTTAAGTGATGCGATCATTGTGTTGAGTAGCTTGAATTTGATAGCAGGGGAGATGGATGGATAAGCCCTCTGTCGGGCGGTCAAACTAAGTTCATTTGTAAAGCTCTTTTTTTGATAGTTGATGATTGTGTTACAAACGACATTGCAACCAGGAGCGTTCGTGTAGCCTGCCCAGAGGAAACGAAGGGTCGCACACTTCAGCTCCCGACCACCTAATGATCATTTTTTAAAAAATATTTCGCTCTTCGGAGTGTACAAAAAACTCCCCTTTAGGGGATGGGGCATGATAAAATTTTCAGACGATAAATTAAAAGAAGTTGACCGGATTGTTTCTTTCTATCCGGAAGGCAAACAGAAAAGCGCTATTCTGCCTGTGCTTCATTTAGCACAGCAGGAATTTGGCGGATGGCTGGATGTGCCGGTGATGGATTATGTTGCGAGCTTATTGAAACTGGAACCAATAGAAGTATACGAAGTGGCGACATTTTATAGCATGTATAACCTGGAACCAGTGGGAAAGTACATGTTTGAGGTTTGCCAGACGGGGCCGTGTATGATCAACGGCAGTGATGAGATCATTCAGTACATCGGGAAAAAATTAGGGATCAAACCCGGTGAAACAACCGCCGACGGAATGTTTACCCTGAAAACAGTTGAATGTTTGGCCGCTTGCGGTTATGCTCCCATGATGCAACTTGGAAAAAACTACAGGGAACATTTGACAAAAGAAAAAGTGGACCGGATCATTGATGAGTGCAGACAAATGGCAGCAAGAAATAATTGAACATGAAAGAACTATTCGTTGTGGTTGCAATGTTGAATGTGTTTGCAGCGAATGCACAAAGCAAAGGCGAAAAACAAATTATCGCTCAAACCTATTTGCTTAGCCACACCGTCTTTAGTACAAAGGATAGCCTTACACTTGAGAGCTTATTTGCAAAAACGGCGACGTATGGACATTCGCACGGTAATGTGCAGACCAGGGAGCAGGCGATAGCCGGTATTTCTCATAATCTATCAACGTACACGGACACATCGGTGAGCAACATTTCTGTGATCTTTGGAGATGACGATGTGTCGATCGTTCGATATTTGTTCAAAGCAACGGAGCACACAAAAGATGGTAAAGCCGTTCCTTTGAATCTCAGCATTATGCTGGTATGGGTGAAAGAAAAGGGAAAATGGAAATTGTTCGGACGGCAAGCTGTAAGTACACAATAGCATGAAGTACATTTTTGCGATATGTTTGTTGTTTATAAGCGTAATCAGTCTTGCGCAGGTTGACAGCGTTTCTCTAAAGCAGGCGATGTCGGATCTTGACAAAGCCCTGGTGAGTAAAGATGAAAAAGCGTTGGTGCAATTGCTTCATGCTGACGCGAGCTACGGTCATTCTAATGGTTGGGTGCAAAATAAGACAGATATCATCGAAGATCTAAAGAGTGGCAAGCTCATTTATGATAAGATTGAAAACACAAGTGTCACGATTGTTGCGATAAACAATAACTGGGCAACAGTTAGAACAAATACAAATGCCACGGGAAGAAGCACTACGATTCCGACATTTGAGTTAAAGCTGCACGTGTTGCAGGTATGGTTGAAAACAAAAAATGGATGGCAATTGTTGGCAAGGCAGAGTACGAAATTGTAGGACGAACACTAGAAAAACATGGCAAGAAAGGTTTTACTGGATAAGGTGAACATCGAGAATATCACGCGATATGATGTCTATCGTGAGCATGGTGGTTATGCGGTGGTGGAGAAAGCGTTGAAAACAATGAGTCCCGACCAGGTGACTGACGAGGTGAAGAAGAGTGGCCTTCGCGGTCGCGGTGGCGCGGGATTTCCAACTGGGATGAAATGGGGATTCCTGGCAAAGCCGGAAGGCGTTCCCCGTTATCTTGTATGCAATGCGGACGAAAGTGAGCCCGGTACTTTTAAGGACCGGTATCTAATGGAATTCATTCCGCATTTACTCATCGAGGGATTGATCGTTTCATCTTA
>VBAU01000049.1 GCA_005883855.1 Bacteroidota bacterium | reverse complement strand
AACAGAAGCGACTGACCGCCGCCAGATGACGCTTGTAGCAATATTTGAATACATGATCGGCAATACAGATTGGGCTGTACCTGTTAATCATAATACCAAATTCATTATCTCAAAAAGTGATTCCACTCACCGCCCCTATGTAGTACCTTATGACTTTGATTATTCCGGGTTTGTAAATACGGATTATGCTGTGCCCGATGAACACCTTCCCATTCAAACGGTACGGGAAAGACTGTATCGTGGCTTCCCAAGAAGCATGGAAGAGTTAAATGATGTGCTTGCGATTTTCAACGAGCGGAAGGCGGCTATCTATGACCTGATCAATAATTTTGAGCTGTTCACCGAAAGGAGTAAAAAGGAAATGATCGACTACATAGACGAATTTTATGCCGTTATCAAAGATCCACAAGTGGTAAGTGATATTTTTATTCGCAATGCAAGAACGGAATAAACGGCTTCATGCTTTAATTGATCGATGGTAGTTGAATAATAAACTCGCTTGCCTCACCTTCTTTCGTCTGCACTTTTATTTCGCCTCCATGTGCTTTAATAATATCATAACTCAAACTCAATCCTAGTCCTGTTCCTTCTCCAGTTGGTTTTGTAGTAAAGAATGGCTGGAAGATTTTATCCAAAACTTTTTGAGGAATTCCATTGCCATTATCCTTGACCTTTATCGCTATCTTGCGATCCAACTTTTTTGTACTTACTGAAACAGTTGGTTCATAAACTCCGTTAACTTGTTTCCCTTTTTCTGTCACTGCATAAAAAGCATTGTTGATCAAATTGAGTAACACTCTGCCAGTATCCTGCGGCACTACGTTTATCTTTTCAATCGTTTTGTCAAGATCCGTTTCGAATTTGGCATTGAATGTTTTGTCTTTGGCACGAAGGCCGTGATAAGCTAATCTCAAATATTCATCAACTAATGCATTAATGTCTGTTGGTTCTTTTACTCCACTGCCGCTATGACTGTGTTGCAGCATTCCTTTTACAATAGCATCGGCTCTTTTGCCGTGATGACTTATTTTTTTCTCATTTTCTTTTATGTCATCCAAAATTGTTTTTGCTTCATTGATATTTCCTTTATCCATTGCCTGTCCCGCCTCATCAACTAATTCTGTATTCACCTCTGAAAAATTATGGACGAAATTCAATGGATTCTGAATTTCATGGGCAATGCCAGCAGTTAACTCTCCTAGCGAAGCCATCTTTTCAGACTGGATAAGCTGGGCTTGAGTTGATTTTAAATTATCCAGCGTATTTCTGAGTTCTGCTGTCTGCCTGTTTACTTCCTCCTGCAAAATTTTTTGTTGATTTAAAGCCTGTTCCTTTTTTTCTTCCGAAAGTTGAACTACCTGTCTTGCATTATCTCTTACCTCCGTGATTATTTCCTTGAATCGCAGGGCAACATATACCAACAATGACAGGGGAAATGAAAGAGAGAGCCCGGTAAAAAGCCATAACATTAAAGAATTTGATTCAGGCGCCACCAGAGCTGTAGTTGCCAATGATAATCCGAAACTCATTCCCAATAATATTCCTGCCAGGACTGCCCATTGGGCGCCTTTTAGTTTATTCCAGGATCCGATAATATGATAAGCTAACAAGAATAAGGTTATTAAACTTTCGAAGATGAGTATAAGAGGAGTGAACAAAAATAGTTGGGCAATGCCGGAAATACCAATTAACCCCAAACAAATTTTAAATGCAGGGCTTATTTTACGTTTGAATATGCGGAGCATCAGCAACAGGCTAAAAATCAGGCTTACAGATACTAGCAACGCCCATGCTAAACGAGAAAATGCAAAAAAAGTATAAGAAAAACCGGGGGCAGCATTTTGATCACAATAAAACGTAAGTGTAAAAAATGTTGACGTTAATGCTATAAAAAGGAGATTTCTTTCATCCCTGTTTTGAAAAGCCAATAACCAAAACAGCAGGCACAAAATTATATTTATTGTTAACAACAAGTTTCTAAAAAAAACATCGTTCCCATATTCCTTCAAATACCCTTTTTTAAATCCAGTAAGAGTAATTGACATAATATAATTAAACAAGCCTTTTGATTTTAAATGATAGGGCGGAAGCGTTGAAATAAAATCAACAAAGTGAATAGCCAATAAATGTTCTTTGCCTTTTTCTATATTAAAGGCAAACGGGGGATTATCTGTTGGATTATATTCTTTGAATGGTTTTCCATTAGCACCTGAATTACCGAAGCTGTATACAAGATTTCCGTCCACATAAAGATCAGTGGCTGCCCACGTGTATTCGAAGATATCTAAAGGCGTATCTCCAAATGATGTATCCAGCTTAATTTTCAACCTTAGCCAACCTTCCAGCCTCCCGTTTTTATCGGCAAGTTTTTCAGTAAACTTAGCCGGTTTTAATTTCTGCCACCCGGTGTAATCAATATTGCTTTTTGCCCAGCCTGTATCATTTCCCTGCCTGAATATCCAGCCATCAATATTGCCCAATGAAACATAACCTTGTTTTTTTAGCATAGAGGGCGTAAGGGTGATTGTTGTGTCCTGTGTTATTGCGGAAAAAGACAACAATAAAAGAAAACATATCGTTATGATTTGTCTCATATCCTGCATTAAATACCTGGTAGGTGAACAACAAATTCGCTTCCTTCATCTTTTTTTGTTTCCACTTTTATCTCTCCGCCATGCGCCTTAATAATATCATAACTCAATGACAAACCCAAACCCGTTCCCTGCCCGGTTGGCTTCGTTGTAAAGAAAGGTTGAAATATCTTATCCACCACTTTTTGAGGTATGCCGTTTCCATTATCCTTTACTCTTATTTCAACTTTGCCATCTAATTCTTTTGTTCTGATGGAAACGATGGGATCATATGCTCCATCCATTTGCTGTTTTTTTTCGTGTACCGCATAAAATGCATTGTTGATCAAATTCAATAACACCCTTCCGATATCCTGTGGAATCACATTTATTTTTCCAATTGTTTTGTCAAGATCACTTTCAAATTTTGCGTTGAAAGTTTTGTCTTGTGCACGAAGGCCGTGATAAGCCAATCGGAGATATTCATCAGCGAGTGCATTGATGTCCGTTGGCTCCTTCTGTCCACTGCTGGCACGTGAATGTTGCAGCATGCCTTTGACAATGGCGTCTGCACGCTTGCCGTGATGAAGAATTTTCCCGAGATTTTGTTTTACATCATCGGCGATTTCAATTGCCTGTTGGCTATTGCCCATTGCCAATTCACTTTTCATTTCATCTACTAGTTCATCACTGACCTCTGAAAAATTATTAACAAAATTCAACGGGTTCTGAATTTCGTGCGCGATACCGGCGGTAAGTTCTCCAAGTGAAGCCATTTTCTCCGATTGGATCAGCTGGGCTTGAGTAGACTTGAGATTGCTGAGCGTTTGTTCAATTAACTCGTTCTTATTTTGCAGCACTTGCTTTGCACTTTTTTCCCTCCGGTTATTTCGATAAAGGAAAAACGCGATGAGAAGCAAGATAATCACGCCTGCAATCAGACCATACTCCTTCAATTGACTTTGATAGGCAATCTTAGCCGCCTTGATTTCTTTTTGCCGGTCTTCTTCCCGCGCAACGAGGGTCTGAACCGCTTCTATATTGCCGGCACCAAACAGGCTGTCCTTATAAGCATCGGCTATTCTAAGATATCCTAACGACGCCTTTGTGTCGATTGGCTCATACAATTCAGATAACATGGCGCTCGCTTCAAGTATGGTCTTTTTTTGATTGATCAGTTTGGATTCTTCAAGACCCTTTTGTGCATAGTAAATAGCGGAATCTGGTTTGTTGGTATTCTTATAAAACGATGCAATCTTGTTGTACGCATAAGCCGATGCCCTTGATTCATTTCTTCTGAGAGATATCGCAAGGCTTTTTTTGTAGTAATCCAGGGCTTCCTCAAGGTTTCCGGATTTCGTTTTTATATCCCCGAGTGCCTGGTAGACTAATGGCTCTTCATAATTGTATTTTGCAAAGGTTTCAATGGACTTATTCTCATAAAAATTCGCTGAGTCCAGTTGGTTCAATCCTGCAAATGCAACTCCCAGGTCAAAGTACGCATATGCCAGCCCTTCATCGTTCGTCCCATTTTTTTCGATCCGGACATACCTACTCAAATAGCTTATTGCTTTTGGATAGTCCTTTAATATGATGTACGTTTCGCTAATGCCATCAAGAGCAGGCCCCGCTAGAGTTTCCAGATGGCGTTCTTCGCTGAGTTGCAATGCTCTAAAACCAAGCTCCAGTGATTTAGGCAAATTGCCCCGCTGTTCCATTACAATGCACATGAATCCCAGCACGCTGATCTGCCCGGGTATGTATTTTATTTTTTCAGCCGACTCCAAAGCCTGCTGACCATACATCAATGAGGAATCGGTATTGCCTAAGCGATAAAGCAGGCACAGTGCAATTTGTGCACTGATCCTGCTTGTGTCATCTTTTGCACCGGCCAATTGATGTCGCAAACTGTCAATTGCGTCCCTGGTTTGGCTAAAGCAAAACTCCAATGAAGTCAAAAGCACACATGCAATAATCAAAATGCGTTTCATACCTGGTCTGTGCAGTTAGGTTAAACATATACTCGGTCATTCATCACTTTGCTCACCGCAATCTCTCTCAGTGATCGGCGGCTTAATTAGCTGGTAACTGAATGATAAACTCCGAACCCTGTCCCTCTTTGGTTTCCACGGTGAGTTCGCCCCCATGTCCTTTGGTTACTATATCATAAGCCAGGGATAAACCTAATCCCGTTCCTTGCCCCGTTGGTTTGGTGGTAAAAAATGGTTGGAAAATCTTTCCCAATACTTTTTCAGGCACGCCATTACCATTATCGATCACCGTCAGTTCAACGGTTCCATTTACTCTTTTTGACCGAACAGTTACCGTTGGTTCATAGGCATTCGCGACTTGCTTCTGCTTTTCGTTGACAGCGTAAAACGCATTGTTGATCAAATTCAGAATCACGCGACCCATATCCGTTTGCACTACATTTATTTTGCCAACATTGTGATCAAAGTCGGTTTTGAATTTTGCATTGAAACTCTTATCTCTTGCTCGCAAACCATGGTAGGCTAGTCGCAAGTACTCATCGGCCAACGCATTGATATCTGTCAATTCCTTTTGCGCACTGCCGGCGCGGCTATGCTGCAACATTCCCTTGACGATGGCGTCGGCTCTTCTGCCGTGATGAATCACTTTTTGCTCATTATCTCTTATAAAACTTAAAACACTTCTTGCTTCATCAATGTTACCTGCCTTCAAGTGATCGTCCAGTTCTTGCGCCAGTTCGCTGTTCACCTCCGAGAAATTAGTGACAAAATTCAGCGGGTTTTGAATTTCATGGGCGATGCCTGCAGTCAGTTCTCCGAGTGATGCCATCTTCTCCGATTGGATCAGTTGAGTTTGCGTTTTTTTCAAACTATCTACTGTAAGGTTTAGTTTTTTGTAAGACTCTGCATTGTCTAATGCGATGGCAGCATAGATCGCTATGTTGCGCAGCATATACAAATGATACTCGGAATAAGCGTTTTTCTCGAAGCTTTGCACAGTGATCACACCGAGGATTTTTTCCTTAGCTCTCAAAGGCAGATAAATCAGCGATACAGATTGCTGCCCTTGTTTAGGTACCAGGACAGTTTGCAGGTAATCCTTGTATTCGGCTTGAAGATCGCCAATTACAATTTCTTTGCCGCTAATGAAGGTCAAGGTCGCCAAACGGTTTTCTTCATAAATAGAATTCGAATATGCTGGCAGTGCAACTCCGTTTTCATAAGTCGCGGGGAAATCAATGCGCTTGATCTCGTCATGATAGATTCCAATGCCAAATACGGAAGCATCCATCAAAGCGTTTACATTATCGTATACAGTGCCGATGATTGTTTCTACAGAAAGTGAAGAAGTGATTTTACGCCCGATTTCGCCAAGTAACTCAACATTCTGCTTCTGCTCCGCAAGCTCTGCAGCTTTTTTGTCTATTTCCTTTTTTTGCCGATGTAGTAAAACGTTCGCTTTTTGCTTTTGCCTGTTATTCCGAAACAGGACAACGGCAAACACGATCAAGGAAAGCACTCCCCCAATCAATGCAACAAGGAATGATCGCTCGCGCTTGTTCTCGGCCATTTGCAATTGCTTATCTTTTGTAAGCAGCGCTATTTGCGTTTGCTTTTTATCTAATTCGTAACCTGATTGTAACATTGTTGTCTTTCGGGCAATCTCCACGCCCCTGATGCTGTCTTTATACGCGGTTGATAAAGCCAGGTATTTATACGCCGTATCCCATTTGTGAAGCTTGGACGCCGCTTCTGCAATCAGGTATGTCATTTCCGGTAGATAGGTACGGTAATTAACCTGGAGTGATCCTTCGAAGCTGTTTCGTGCGTAAATGTATCCACTATCAGGTCTCCCCATGTGTGTGAATGCTCTTCCCATCACCCACAGTATCCAGGGTAGGTATGTGTTCGCAGGTTTGTCCTTAAAATAGGCCAAAGCAGGTCGCATATGCGCAAAAGCTTCCTGGTAGTTACCCATTCGTTCATAAACATCGCCAATGTTCATATGCGCAACCTGGACATTGGTGGCGTCCTTTAGCTCTTCATGAATATGCAGCCCTTTCGTATATGCGTCGAGCGATTGAGGATAGTCACCTTTAGACTTATAAGTTTTACCTATTGCATTATAGGCGCCGGATATACCATTCTTATAGCCTATGCTCTCAGCTTGTCTGAGAGCGTCATTCTGATATGGTATCGCTTTTTCATATTCCCCAACGATATTGTAGAAATAGCCAATAGTCCTGTTGATGTCGGCAGCCGACCTTAGGTCATTTGTTTCTTCAGCCAGCTTAAGACCTTTCAAAAAATTCTCCAGTGAAGCTGGGTAAAGGCCTTCATCCATCTGCTGGCTTGCATAAATTCGGTATACATAAATCAGCCCAGGCTTGTAGTTGGAGGACGTTAGAATGCTCTTAGCCTGTTCGAACATTTCGGTAGCCTGAGAAAGTTTATTTACATCTGAATAGCGCGCTGCTTTAATGGCTAGCCCCAATCCTTTTCCCGTTGCATAATTCAATTTTTCGGAAGTTTTAAAAATCTGCTCAGTCAGTGAATCCGTGAGGGTGGTATCCGACCGACGCACTTCACGGGCCAGATCAAACATTATTTGAACCTTGATTGTGTCATTTTGTGGATGAGCCTTTAACAATGCCTTCAGGCTATCAGCCGGCTTTTGCTGGGCATATCCAAAATTTAAAATGGCGAATGCAGTCGCCGCGAGCAGTAAAATTTGTTTTTTCATGTGTGGCTTGTTTAAAAAATAATAAGAGGGCCGGTGGTATTTGTTTCGTAAGGTATACAGCGGAATGATTGTCTTTTTATTTTTCTTTTATTTTATCCGAATACTATTTTAACTAGGCAGTGTAACGATAAACTCAGAACCTTCGTTTTGAATCGTATTAACTTTCAACTCTCCTCCATGGCCTTTTGTAACAATATCATAACTCAAACTCAATCCCAGTCCGGTTCCTACTCCTGTAGGCTTCGTTGTGAAGAACGGTTGAAAAATTTTGTCTAAGACTTTTTGTTGAATTCCATTACCATTGTCCTTAACCTTAACCTCAACGTGCCTATCAACTTTTCTTGTACTGATCGAAACGCACGGCTCATAACTTCCATCCAGATGTCGCTTTTTTTCATCTACTGCGTAAAATGCGTTGTTGATCAAATTCAACAATACTCTTCCAATATCCTGCGGTACCACATTTATTTTTCCGATTGTCTTATCCAAATCAGTTTCAAATTCTGCATTGAAGGCTTTATCTTTCGCGCGAAAGCCGTGATAAGCTAATCTCAAATATTCATCAGCTAAGGCATTGATATCTGTTAGTTCTTTTACACCGCTGCTTGTTCGTGAATGTTGCAGCATTCCTTTTACAATGGCATCTGCTCTTTTGCCGTGATGAAGGATCTTTTCCAGATTTTTGCTTAACATCATCAGCAATTTCTATTGCTTGTTGCCCATTGCCTGTTGCCCATTCATTTTTCATCTCATCTAACAACTCGGTACTCACTTCAGAAAAATTATTGACAAAGTTTAGAGGGTTCTGAATTTCGTGGGCGATGCCGGCAGTCAGTTCACCTAACGAAGCCATTTTTTCGGATTGGATGAGTTGGGCTTGTGTCGCCTTTAAATTATCCAATGTTTTTACCAAGGAAGCCGTTTGCCTTTTTACTTCCTCCTGCAGAATTTTTTGCTGGTTAATTGCCTGTTCCTTTTTTTCTTCAGATAATTGAATAACTCTGTTAGCTTGGATTTTTGTTTCAAGGTTAATTTCTCTGAAACGCAGAGCAGCATAAATCATAAGCCCAAAGGGGAAACTTATTACCGCAAGTCCATAAATCAATTTATGAGACCAATTTGGGAGGGATGGAAAAATAATATCAATACCAAACGAAATTGTGGCAAAGGTGATAGCCAGGAGCAATCCGCTAACAATGGCCCATTGTGCACCTTTTAATTTTTTCCAGCGTTTGGCCACGATAAATCCGGTAATAAGGACGTATAAAATGTTGACAACTGCAGCGATTG
>VBAU01000048.1:13141-14815 GCA_005883855.1 Bacteroidota bacterium | reverse complement strand
TTGTGCTGGAAAAAATCCCGGCAAACCTTGCTAAGGAAGTGTCGGACAGCATCCGCATTCCAACTATTGGGATTGGTGCCGGTAAGTTTTGCGATGGCCAGGTGTTGGTCATGCATGATATGCTGGGCATCAACACAGAATTCAAGCCACGTTTTCTGCGACAATATTTAAACATTCATGAACAAGCAACGAAAGCCGTGCGGCAATACATAAAAGATGTGAAAGGAAAAGATTTTCCGAGCGAGCAAGAACAATATTAGATGAGAGTTGCTTCGCTATCATCTGTTAACTTTGCTACATGAATTTTTTGGATGTTCTCGACCTGAACAAAGAAAACCAAGGCGCAAGCACTGGAAAAAACTGGCTTACCTCAAAGGGTACTGCGGTTCCCTCCCACTCTCCTGTTGATGGAAATTTGATCGGTTCGGTAACGACGGCTGATAAGCAGAGTTACGAGCAAATTATCAGCGCTGCGCAGCAAGCCTTTTTGTATTGGCGTAATGTGCCGGCACCCGCACGCGGAGACATTGTGCGACAGATCGGCGAGGCTCTCCGCGAATATAAGGAGCCCCTCGGCAAATTGGTTTCTTATGGAATGGGAAAGAGCTTGCAGGAGGGCTATGGCGAAGTGCAGGAAATGATCGACATCTGTGATTTCGCAGTGGGACTATCGAGGCAATTGTATGGACTAACCATGCACAGTGAACGTCCGGGCCATCGAATGTATGAGCAATGGCATCCGCTGGGAATTGTAGGAATTATTTCTGCTTTCAATTTTCCTGTAGCTGTGTGGAGTTGGAATAGCATGATCGCGTGGGTCTGTGGGAACGTTTGTGTCTGGAAGCCTTCAGAAAAAACTCCGCTTTGTGCAGTTGCTTGTCAGCATATCGTTTCAAAGGTGTTTGCCACCAACAACATTCCCGAAGGTGTTTGCAATGTTGTGATTGGTGATCGCGAAGTCGGCGAATGGATGGCAAATGACCGCAGGATTCCGCTTATTTCAGCGACCGGTTCTACAAGGATGGGTAGAGCAGTAGGCGCCGCCGTTGCAGCACGGTTAGGTAGAACTTTGCTTGAATTAGGTGGAAATAATGCAATCATTATCTCAAAGGACGCGGATCTTGATATTGCCATTCGTGGTGCAGTGTTTGGCGCTGTTGGCACAGCCGGTCAACGATGTACAACAACGCGCCGGCTCATCATTCATGCAGACATCTACGACCCGATGAAGGACAGGTTGGTCACGGCGTACAAACGACTTACCATAGGAGATCCACTCAGTGAAAAGAATCTTGTAGGTCCGCTTATTGATAAAGACGCCGTCAAAATGTACCTGGACGCCATTGAAAAATGCAAAGCTGAAGGCGGAAGATTTGTTGTGGAAGGTGGAGTCCTTCATGGCGACGGATACGAAAGTGGCTGCTACGTGAAACCGTGCATTGCAGAAGTGGAACCTGGTTATAATATCGTACAGACCGAAACATTCGCCCCTATTTTGTATTTGTTAAGATATAACAATATGAATGAGGCGATAAGCATACAGAACGGCGTGCCACAAGGTCTTTCATCGTCCATTATGACTTTGAATTTGCGTGAGGCTGAACAGTTTCTGTCCCATGCGGGGAGCGATTGTGGCATTGCAAACGTGAATATTGGAACGAGTGGTGCCGAGAT
>VBAU01000048.1:211-12923 GCA_005883855.1 Bacteroidota bacterium | reverse complement strand
TGATGGAAGTCCTAAGCGGCCCTTCAGAAAAACCAAATTCACGACCAATGAAAAAATCCGGACTTGTTCTGCTTATACTTTCTCTTGCCACATTTACCAAAGCTCAATTACGAGTTGCCATAGTTGGAGGAGTTCACGGCTCATCTGTAAAAGAAACAAATACCGTCTCTAATTGGGATTCGATCAGCAATAATTATTCGTCCCGCACAGGCGTTCATTTCGGCTTCATGGCTGATATGCCGCTGTCTCAGTCGTCAAAATTCTATTTCCAGCCAGCCGTTATGCTCTATAACAAAGGAAGAAAATATTCGTCTCCTTACGATTCGACAGGCACCATTAAAACTTTTTCATACTCACAGTTTGTCAATTATATTGACGTGCCCATGAACATCACATTTAAATATCGTCTCGGGAAAAATAAGGTGATGATTGGTGCTGGCCCCTACTTCTCATTTTTTTATAATGGTAAAGAAAAAACCGAAACTGTTTACAATGACGGCCATTATGAAAGCACCGAAAACGACGATCTCCCTATTGGTAAAAAACCCGGCCACTACAAAACGCTTGATTTCGGCATGAATGCGCTTGCTGGTTTGGAGTTTGGGAGCGTTTTTCTCACCGCAAATTATAGCCGTGGCCTTGGTGATTTTTATACACCGGTCGACGGTGGTCATCTCAAACATCAGGTGATCGGGGGAACGCTTGGTATCTACATTGGAAAGCCTGTTGCCATTGAATATGCAATAAAAGATAAGGATAAGGATGGAATAGCTGATGAAGCAGATGCGTGCCCTACTGAGCCGGGAACTGCAGCAACGCAGGGTTGCCCTGACAAAGACGGCGATGGAGTTGCAGATAAAGCGGATCGATGTCCTACGGAGCCCGGATTGGCAAGCAATCACGGCTGTCCGTTTCATGACAAGGACAACGATGGAGTTGCCGATGAGTTAGACAAGTGCCCGGATGTGCCCGGCTTAGCCAAATACAGCGGATGCCCAATTCCGGATACAGATAAAGACGGCGTAAATGATGAAGAGGATAAATGTCCAACGGTACCAGGTGTGGCCAGGTATGGTGGTTGCCCAGTGCCCGACACAGATAATGATGGCGTAAATGATGAGCAGGACAAATGTCCGACCGTTGCTGGTATTAAGGAAAACAACGGGTGCCCGGAAATAAAACAGGAAATCATTGCAAAGGTAAACTTAGCAGCACGACGAATTCAGTTTGAAAAAGCGAAAGCTGATCTCTTGCAGGGATCACTAAGCGTACTTAATGAGGTGGCTACGGTCCTTGTCCAGAATCCGGAGCTTAAATTGACAATTGAGGGTCATTCGAGCAATGAGGGAAATTATGACGTCAACATGCAATTATCTCAACAAAGGGCTGAACGAGTAAGGAAATATCTTATCACAAAGGGCATTGATGCTTCCAGGATGAAGGCGCAGGGCTATGGCCCCAATAAACCGTTAAACCAAGGGAAGACGCCTTCAGAAATTGAGTCAAACAGAAGAGTTGAGCTAAAGCTGAGCAACCAATAAAGCGAAATTACTGTCTGGAGTATTGAAACATAGAGACTAAGGGTAGGGCAACCGATGAGGCCAGTCCCGACAGGAAGAGCCCAAGGTTAATCTCACTCAAAAAAGTATGAATGGTTTCATAAAAAACGGAGGTCTTGCTTACTTGCGGCATGAAACATGCTCGTTTCGCTTATCTTCGCAAACTTTTATTTAAAATTATTTCCGAAGGTGCTTCGGACGATTTAAAAAACAGGCAAATGAATAAACTACTCAGTCGACATTTTTTGTTTTCGCTTATAGCAGGGTTATTGTTTAGTTCTGGCTTTGCGCAAACATCCGTCAAGGAAAGCGCCCCTAAAGGGTGGCACCTCTTAAACAAACAAACAAGCGGTTACTACGGGATCAGCCTTGATAAGGCTTACGAATTTCTAAAGGGCAAAAAAAGCACACCAGTTATTGTAGCAGTTATTGATTCTGGAGTTGACACCACCCACGAGGACCTTAGGTCAATCCTCTGGCATAATCCGGGCGAAATTCCTGGTAATGGAATTGATGACGACAAGAACGGATATGTGGATGATGTGTACGGTTGGAATTTTATTGGCGGTCGTGACGGGAAAAATGTCAAAGAAGATTCTTACGAAGCAGCCCGCGTTTATCATCAATACAAAGACAAGTTCGAGAATGTAACTGATCCTTCTACCCTCTCCAAAGAAGACAAGGACAAGTATGAGATGTGGACACGAGCAAAGCAGCAGGTAGTGGGAGAAGTGGACCTTTCCTTACTTGAAAAATATAAGCAAATCGAAAAGGATATGTTACTGGGTGATTCCATTATCCAGGCCGATTTAAAAAAGAAAGAATACAACTGTAAAGACCTTACAGGGTATAATCCCGCTTCTGTGGCTGCGCAGAAGATCAAACAAACGATGACGTATATCTGTGGTCTTAACAAAAATGACGATATCACCAATGAACAAATAATTGAAGACCTGCAGGGCGAGATTCGTAAAATGGAGTCGGCTCAGAAAGCACCGGAAGATTACCGGGGAGAGATCGTAAAGGATAATTATAATGACCTCAACGATCGCTTTTATGGAAACAACGACGTGATGGCAAATACTCCATTTCACGGCACTCACGTTTCGGGTATCATTGCTGCTGCAAGAAATAATGGAGTTGGGATTGATGGCATTGCAGACAATGTGAAGATCATGATGGTGCGCGCCGTGCCTGATGGCGATGAACATGACAAGGACATTGCATTGGCGATACGTTATGCAGTTGACAATGGCGCGAAGGTCATCAACATGAGTTTTGGAAAGGGTTTTTCTCCGCAAAAAGATTGGGTAGATGATGCCGTTCGTTATGCGCAAGGTAAAGGTGTGCTGCTGGTTCATGCCGCTGGCAATGACGCAGCCGATATCGACACCGCATGGAATTTTCCTACTCCCGTTTACAAGAGTGATGCGAAAAGAGCAAGTAACTGGATTACTGTTGGAGCCAGTGGCGATCCAAAGCTCGGCGGACTTGTTGCTAATTTTTCCAACTACGGCAAAAAAGAAGTCGATGTATTTTCGCCAGGCGTAAAAATTTACTCGACAATTCCAGGCGGCGATACATACGGCGATGCACAAGGTACAAGCATGGCGTCACCAGTTGTAGCCGGTGTTGCTGCACTTATTCTTGAATACTTTCCCACTCTGACGCCCGAGCAAGTGAAGTATGCAATTGAGAAATCTGCGGTAAAACCAATGATGAAGGTTAAGAATCCGGGCACTGATGATGAAGTGGACTTGGGCGAATTGAGCAGGAGTGGTGGTTTATTGGATGCATATGAAGCAGTGAAGCTGGCGTCTACTCTAAAAGGTGAAAGGAAGCCGGAGACCATAAAAACCAAATCAACAGTAAAGCCAAACAAAAAAGGATAATTACTAAAATACATTTTTGATAAAAGCTCACGTCTCGTGAGCTTTTGTTTTTTTAACAGTTGACTGAGACAACCTGGAAATTAAATTGACCGATGTAGATGAAATTGAATTCAATGAAAATTTACATCAGCTTCATCATTGTTATCTGTACCATAATCATCGCATGTAGCAAAGGTTCATCAACAAATCCGATGAATAGTTCTGTCGATTGCTCTACTCCAAAAACTTTTTCGACAAACGCGGCACCCGTTTTCCAGGCTAAATGCGCTTTGAGCGGATGCCACGGCTCAGGAAGTTCAAACGGGCCCGGTGAATTGACAACCTACCAGCAAATATTCAATGCAAGGAATGATATTCGCAATGCAGTAATAACTAGACTTATGCCGCAGGGAGGCAGCTTGACCAATGAACAGCTAAGCTCCATTGTGTGTTGGATTGATAATGGTGCACCCAATAATTGAGTTGTCGAAATCTTTTTTGTACAATCCACCATCATATCAGCGTAGCATACATGTCGACCATCATGCATTTGCATCACCGCTTAGAGTTTCGATAGGCTCACGCCTCGCTTCAATGTATAAAANCACGAGGTCGATTAAATTAAAAAGCAAACCTTCCTATATTTGTGATTCACCAATTCTGAATTGATGGCGAAACAATTTGAAGACTTCGATGCCAACCTCGCAGGAGATGAAGGCAAAACTGAGGAAACAAAAACGAGTTGGTTCAAGCGCATCAAAAAAGGTATCAATACCAAGACTTCAGAAAAAAAAGAAACGCCTGAAGGATTATGGACAAAGTGCCCGGAGTGTAACTACATCTGTACGGTTACCGAACTCCGGGAGCATTTATTCGTTTGTCCAAAATGTAGTTACCATCATCGCATCGGTAGTGCGGAATATTATGATATTCTCTTTGACAAAGGAGAATTCACTGAGCTTTTTGAAAATATCCGCAGTGTTGATTACCTCGAGTTTACGGATCTGAAACCTTACAAGAAGCGTTTAGAGGAGATCTGGAGCAAGACCGATCTGAAGGATTCTATGCGTGTTGGAGTAGGCAAACTGAATGGTCACGACATCGTGATCGCCTGCATGGACTTTGAATTTATCGGTGGCTCGCTTGGAAGTGTAATGGGAGAAAAATTTTCCAGGGCAGTCGATTACTGCATCCAGAATAGGTTCCCTTATCTTCTTATCGGCAAAAGTGGAGGCGCCCGAATGATGGAAAGCGCTTTTTCGTTGATGCAATTGGCCAAAACAAGTGGCAAGCTTTCGCACCTGAGCGATGCAAAGATTCCGTATCTCTCTTTATTAACCGATCCAACCTTTGGCGGCATCTCCGCTTCATTCGGCATGCTCGGAGATTTGAACATTGCAGAGCCAGCAGCGCTCATCGGGTTTGCAGGTCCACGTGTAATCAAAGAAACAATTAAGAAAGATCTTCCGGAAGGTTTTCAACGCAGCGAGTTCGTGCTTGAACATGGATTCCTCGACTTCATTGTGCCAAGAAAGGACTTGAAGGAGAAGCTTGGTACGGTACTAACTTTGTTTAAGAGTTAATACTCACTATTGAAGTCCGATTTCTTAACGCATATTTCTAAAAAATTTATTGTAGCATATTCACAGCGATTCAATGGAGATAAAAAACCGCTCAGCCTATTTTGAATATTTCATCGACAACAAGTATGATGCGGGTATCGTATTGACCGGTACGGAAGTAAAATCGTTACGCGAAGGCAAGGCAAGCTTCAACGACAGCTATTGTTTCATAAACAAGGGCGAAGTTTGGCTAAAAAACTTCCATATCGCAGAGTACTCGCATGGTTCTTTAAACAATCACGACCCGATGCGTGAACGAAAGCTATTATTGCAAAAACGTGAGATAAAGAAGATTGAATCAAAACTGAAAGAAAAAGGATACACGCTGATTCCCTTGCGTATTTTTTTTAATGAGAAGCGGTTGGCGAAGATGGAGATCGGCCTTGCTAAAGGAAAGAAGATACATGACAAACGAGAAACTATCAGGCAAAGAGACACTGAACGAGAGATGAAAAGATATTTGCACAAAAGAACTCTATAAAGAAATAAGTTTGACCGATTTGACGTTTAAAACTGAAGCATGATTTTTGCTTTTCTTTGCAAGTATGAAAAAAGCCATCATTCTGCTAACTTTCTTCTTCGGCCTTAAAGCATTCTCACAGTCGGTTTCCGGTTATTGGTATGGCGCCGCCAATGTAAAATCAAAAAGTTCGGCTAATAATTACCTGGTTGAATTAATTATTCACCAGGACAGGACTCTGGTGAGAGGCGTCATCAATTACTATTTCAAAAAAACTTTTCGTAGCATAAAGGTGAATGGAAATTATAATTCCTTAACAAGGCAATTGACTTTATTCAATATACCGGTCACTTATCATGGTTCAATAGAAAACCTCGAAGTAGATTGCATGATGGATTTTGGAGCAACACTTCGAGTCGCAAAGGCGGGATCAAACCTGACTGGTGCGTTCCAGGCGAAGCCTGAATATAGAAATGGTTGCGCAGATATAAATTTTAACCTTCACCTAAACGCAGATATCAGTAAAGAGGATTCCATTCTTCATGCCATAAAAGTTTATAAAGAAACAAACCAGGTTTGGAGGCCGACGTATGAGGACACGTTGGTGGCCGTGAACATTATTCCGCGAAAAGTAGAGAACTATGTAATCGATGCTGAATACAAGGAGCGGGAAAATATTGTTTCCAAAGAAATCACAGTTACATCAGATTCGTTGAACGTAGATTTCTTTGACAACGGTGAGGTTGATGGCGATTCCATTTCTATTTTTTATAACGATAAATTAATTGCATTCAACCGCATTCTCAGCACTAAGGCTGTTCATTTCAAAGTAGCGCTCGATACAACGAGGGAAGTGAACGAGGTGACTATGTTTGCGGATAACCTCGGAAGCATTCCACCCAATACGGCGCTCATGGTTGTTACCGACGGAAAAAAGCGCTATGAAATTCCCATGGCCAGCAACCTGCAACAAAATGCCACATTACAAATAAGACGAAAAAAGAAATAAATGTGCAACAAAAAAGCCTCTTTTTGGATTAGAGGCTTTCTCATCAACGTACGGGTCCTCGTTCAGTTAACGTTGGTGGAGATGTCATAAAATCTCAGCTGGGCCAAACGCAAACCAGTATTCTGATAATTCCAATAGTAAGTAAACAGTGGGTCACTAAATAAAGGAATTCTCGCTACCTGGCCAGTCCCGGACGTGTCAGCATACACGAAAAGAAGCTGCTTCGAAACATTTGTGAACTTATTATTGTTTCCGTGCGCAGAGAGGCTGACAGATACACCCTGGTCAATACTACAATAAGTATCAGTTCCGTCGGTGATACACGACGACATAGTAGCGCTCCCTCCTGGTTTTCCCAAGCCTCTGATGAAAACAGAGTAACTAGTGATACCGTCATTGTTTGAATCGGGTTTAGGAAGCTGAAACGCTGCAATGCCATCGGTGCCATTCGCATCAAGAACTGAAAAGTCGCCTTCTCTCAATAAAATTTTTGAAGTGCCGTCAAGAGGAACAAAAATCCGGTGTCCTTGTCCTTGCGTGTTCTGCTGATCGACGGTGTTGAAATCAAAATTTTTAGGATTATCCACACCAATGATGTTCAAGTTGTAATGCGGTCCACTCGGTGCTCCGTTGCCCGTGGCAGTGGTGCTTTCTGCAAGGGCATTTGATTTTTGAGACAAAGAGCTTTCTTTTTTGCAGCTCACAATTAGCAGAGGTGCCGCCAGGGCGAAAAACCATTTGATAGTTTTCATTTTCTAGTGTTTTCAGGTTAAAAAATAGTTAGTCACTACTGTTTTCAGCAAACAGTACATTCCGAGGAAAATAACGATTGATTAATTTACTAAACAGTAAAAAGGTAAGGTCGCGAACAGAACCTTAAAAATTGTTTAGCAAATTAGTTTTGGAATTCTTTGGTGGAGAGATCAGAGCTTGCATCAATTGTGATGACGAATGACAGACCGCAATGTTAGTCGAAAAAACGAACTCAACAAAGCTGTGCGAACAATAACTGCTGATTTCTTTATTAACATTATTGCTAAAAGTCATTTGAAGATATCATTGGCACATTATTTTTTAATCAATCTTTTATCGACCTTGCAAATAGAGGAATTATTTTCGTTCAAAATGTTGTCATGCATTGCGAAACCTTAGAAACGCAAAAAAGAATCTTCACTTTCGTAGTTTTTCTATGGACGATTACGATTTTACCTTCGTGCGGCAAAACATCAAACGTTCTTGGCACTTACAGAATTTACTCCAATGACCCCGCGGTCAAACAATGGGTAGTCGGAGAAAACACTTATCTGAAATTAAATTCCGATAACACAATTATTTATAACAGTACGATGAACGGGAAACAGCGGTTTCATTTTGAGGGCAAGTTCAAGCTTGATGAGAGTACAAAGACATTAACGATCGAATGGAAAGAAGGAAAACTTCCGAGTAAACTACAAATCGAAGAGAAAGGATCTGATTACATTATCCAAATTGGAACAACAACCTACAAAAAAGAAAATGCCACCAGTTAGGAAATTGGGAGGACGCTAAACTACTACTCCACTCACGTAAAATAACTAATATCATGGACCGAATTTCAGTACCGTTCCGTCTGAGCCACACGCCCATCCGTGATTAACATCGGTGAAATGTAATTCAAGTAGAGATGCTCCCGCCAAAAAGACTTCAGTCTTCCAGTTGCTTCCGCCATCAGTTGTTTTGTAAATGCGATGGCCGTCGGTCAGGTACCCTATACTATCGGTTACAAAATGTATATCGTGATAAGTCGGAGTAGCTGTAAATGTTGTCGTCCACGATGCCCCTCCGCTGTTGGTTTTTCCAAACGAGAGGTCATCAGCGACAAAACCGATTGTTGAAGTCCTGAAGAATACACTGCCGCCGTTGCTAAAATCAAACCCCGTGGTAGGTACTTTATTCCAATTAACTCCGCCATTCGAGGTGGCATACAAGCCATCTCTTCTGACAACCCAGCCTCTTTGGTCATTGAGGAAGTAAAGAGATTTATAGCCGGTGGAATCGGTAGTGAAAG
The DNA here is from genome assembly GCA_005883855.1 of Bacteroidota bacterium. Taxonomy (GTDB): domain Bacteria; phylum Bacteroidota; class Bacteroidia; order Chitinophagales; family Chitinophagaceae; genus VBAU01. The sequence goes on along the minus strand of VBAU01000048.1, from coordinate 4,355 downwards.
TGTATGATTTCGTCCAGTTTGCACCCCCATCGGTTGATTTCCAAATGCCCCTCCCAGCCAGGTACGCTGTTGTTGAGTCAACAAAAAATACATCTGTGAGCGAATAATCGTCTATCAACGTCGTATCAAATGTGGCTCCTGCCGTATGCGTGGAGAGAATAAATCTTGGAGCAACAACAAATGCCGCGTTCGTTTCACTGCCCATTCCGATATTCTGCATGCTGGGTGCTGTTTCATTTAGCTTGGTCCACGTGTTGCCGGCATCTATCGATTTATAAATAGCAGTATTGGAAATCGTGAACCCGGTGTTCTTGACGAAGAAAATGTCCACCAGGCTTGAGGGGTCAACAAAGAATACTTTTTTCCACCCTGTCGCTAAAGTGTCTACAGGATTGCCTGAAGAATTGCCACTATTCTTTTTGCACGAAAAAAAGATGGGCAGGACTACAATGGTAAGAATAAGTAATTGCCTCATAAGATTCGGGAACTTTGCTGCGATTATTTAGAAATTACAGAGCATCGGTCATTTCGACGACATGCGGACTACCTTTTGACAATTTTATTCAAACAATTGCTGCTGCTGGCTTTCTTTTTTTCGCACCCACTCCATTTCTACACTCTTGCTGTAATCGACAAGCTTTGCACCTACCGCCTTCCATCCCATAACTTCTACCACTTTTTCTAACTTAAATTTCGCCTTCCGCACCTGCGAGCCCCTCCCCTGCTGTACTGCAAGAACAGGTTCGACATCTGTGGTTACGGCCTCGAGCCTATTTCCTTCTCCTTCCTTAATGAAGAAAAACTTATTGTGCAACGTTGTTGTCTCAATTTTGAAACGTTTAACGTTATATTGCTTTTTCTCGTCATCAAGATAGACCGCTGTAACGATTTTATCAGGATCAAATTTTTCGATCAGCAAAATGTTTTCTGCATCGAGGCGCTGGGTCATTTCCTGGTCGGTGATCTCGTAGTTACCGTCGTTATAAACAATCAATATTCGGTCATCGGGCTCAAAACTTCCAAGGTAGATTCCTTTTTGCTCCGCGCTTAACCTTCCGAATTTATCATCAAACCAAAGATTTCGTCCGCTGAGTGTCGCTTTCCCAGCCTCTATAAACTTTACAGATTTGATTCCATATTTAGTTACTTGGTTACCCATGCTGTTCCGGCCTTTGATGGCAAGTTCTTCGAAATAAAAATCAAATTCTTTAATTCGTGCAGAAGAGTTTGGGCTCAAAATGATCCTAATTACTTCAGCCTCGCCATTGGGATTTACCGTCAACCAATGAACCTTGCTTTTTTCATCGCCTTTTGTAAGATCATATTCTTTGTCTCTCGTTATCCCGGTCACGTTGAAGCGTTTTGCGTAGCTGATCCCGGCTTTGCCATCTGTATAGATCATGTTGTAGGTGGTGCGTTCATCGTTTTTCTGGAAAACAGCAGCGTGCAAAATATCCTTGCCGATGAAAACTTTATCCAGCACCTTCACCACTTTCATGATGCCACGTTTAGTAATCGCAATGATGTCATCAAGGTCAGAAACCTCAAAAAGGAATTCGTCTTTTTTCAAGCCTGTCCCAATAAACCCTTCCTGTTTGTTGATGTAAAGCCGTGTATTCGCGATGGCGACATGTTTGGCCTCGATGACTTCGAACTGTTTAATCTCAGTTTTTCGTTCCCTTCCTTTTCCATGTTTCTTTAAAAGGTTTTCATAATAACTCACCGCAAAATCAACCAGTTTATTCAAATCATATTTTACCTGTTTTATGTCTGCTTCGAGCGCTTTTATTTGTGCATCCAATTCGTCAATGTCAAGCTTATAAATTCTTCGGACCGGTTTTTCTGTGAGTTTAATGATATCTTCTTTTGTGATCTCTTTCTTTAGTTGCTTGCGGAAAGGAACAAATGCTTTTGCAATTGCCTCCACGACCTTTTCCCACGTCTCGTGCTTTTTCTCCAGCTCTTTGTAAATTTTTTCTTCAAAGAATATTTTTTCCAGGGAGGTGTAGTGCCATTTGGCCTGCAGTTCAGCAAGCTTAATCTTTAACTCCTGTTCAAGAAGATCCTTCGTTCTATCGACAGAAAGTTTTAGCAGATCGATGACCCCCAGAAACTGCGGCTTTTGATCAGCGATCACACAGGCGTTCGGGGAAATGGAAACTTCGCAATCGGTAAACTTATAAAGAGCATCAATCGTTATGTCGGGAGAAATGCCCTGCGCCAGGTCGATTTGAATTTCAACTTCGGCAGCTGTGTTATCGGTTACTTTTTTGATCCTGATCTTTCCCTGGTCGTTCGCCTTAACGATCGATTCCATCAATTGAGTGGTAGTAACGCCGTATGGTACACTTTTAATCGCGAGGGTCCTTTTATCTATCTCCTCAATGTGTGCTCTTACTTTTACTTTTCCGCCACGTTTACCCATTGCGTAGTCGGTGATATCAATCATCCCTCCTGTTTGAAAATCGGGATAAAGCTCAAATTTTCGACCTCTTAAATATTTTATGGAAGCCTCAATCAGTTCAATAAAGTTGTGGGGAAGAATTTTTGTTGATAATCCTACTGCAATTCCATCGGCGCCCTGTGCGAGTAACAGGGGGAATTTCATCGGTAAGGTCACCGGCTCATTCTTTCGTCCGTCATAGCTTAATTGCCACTCGCTCGTTTTTGCATTAAAGGCTACTTCCAATGCGAATTTGCTGGGGCGCCCCTCAATATAACGCGGTGCCGCAGCTTCGTCGCCCGTTCGTATGTCGCCCCAGTTACCCTGGGTCTCGATCAATATCTCCTTTTGCCCCATGTTCACCAATGCGTCACCGATACTCGCGTCTCCATGCGGGTGGTATTGCATTGTTTGTCCAATAATGTTGGCCACTTTATTGAAACGACCGTCATCCATCTCTTTCATGGCGTGCAAAATGCGGCGCTGGACCGGTTTCAGTCCGTCTTCCACAGCCGGCACAGCACGCTCAAGAATTACGTACGACGCGTAATCCATAAACCAGGTCTTGTACTGACCGTGAAGCGCTGTGTCATTATTTTGTGTGTCTGTAATCTTATTTTTAGCCATTCCTAACTAGTTGAATGTTCAAAAGTTTCTTTTTTCGGTGGTTGCACTTAATGCGAAGAAGCCTGAAAATTTGAACATTGAAAATTGAGAATTGAACATTTATTTTCTATTACTTCCCAAGTACACCTAAATGCGTGTATTTAAACCCCTCGTTCAATTTCAAGCCATAGCCAAGCGACCTGTCCATGGATGAATGACCGAACAAAATAATTCCGATTACCTGGAGCCATTCATTCTTTAAAACAAACCCTGTTAAGAAAATGGCTATGGCAACTCCCTTATGATGAAAAAAGTTGTAACAAAAAGCACCGACTTTATTTCCCGCAGCATATCCCACGAAACTTATATCTGGCGCAATCAATATCAGTAAATACACCCACCAACTCACGTGAAACAATGTTAAAACGTAAACACAAAAAACAAACATCGCAAGCTCCTCTAATTTTAAAATATTCTTCATTAATAAGAATTTAAATCGCCGCTTCTTCTGACTTTTTTTCTTCGCTTTGTGGAGCGCCTGGTAATTTTACATCAAATTCCTTCCAGCTTTTGCTCACGTCACCCAATACTTCAATTCTCCCCTGCGAAATCAACTCTTTCATTCGCCACATCAGAAAGACATCCCCGGTCTTTATTTTCATTCTGTGCAATGTATTCATCAGCACTCTGGTTGCCCGTTGCCACTCACCCGTAAGGTTTTTCAAAAGTTCTGCATCATAAAAAGTTTCATCTTTACCGACAATCTTTTTGCCTCCTTCCAGCGTTCTTACTACCGAGTTTTCGGCGCATAACTTTTTCCACTCATCCGGATCAACTTCAAATTCACTCATCGCAATCGGCCGTGCCAATCTCTTTGCCTTTAGCAATTCCTTAGGTCGGATCTCGTGGATCCATGAAGGATAAAACAACTGTCCCTTTTCATTTATGAAAGGAAGATTGTTCAGGTAAATCACGAAAACCCGCCCCTGGTATTCTTTGAAATGTTGCATGAACCAGTAGTATCCGCACACGTCATGCTGGTTTTGTCCCATCCATATCCACTCCTGGTCACTGGAATTATTATCAAGCTGCTCT
>VBAU01000048.1:0-200 GCA_005883855.1 Bacteroidota bacterium | reverse complement strand
ACCGGATCGTTTTCATAAGGCGAATTCTTTAGCAACTCCCTCCACCACGCCCCCCTCGCACTCCAACCATCCTCTGTTTCGATGTCAATCAACGGCCCTACAGCAAAATCGTCCTTCACCTGTATTACTTCACCCGATAAGGTTTCATCTATTTTAATTACTTCCTTCATCAGGTTCACCTCTGCCTCGTTGAACACTAT
>VBAU01000047.1:10823-11152 GCA_005883855.1 Bacteroidota bacterium | reverse complement strand
TTAAAAGCTGAGAAGAGCGCAAAAAAAATCAAATTCAACAAAGCTTAACATGAAATCAGAAAAACCCGGTGTAAGCCGCAGGAAATTTTTGCACGACTCGGTTAAGGCCACATTGGGATCCGCATTAAACGAAGGAACAACCCCATCCACTTATTTCGCCTTTCAATTCGAATAAAATTGAAGTAATGATTATTGACATAACCAAGAAACTGTCGTGGCGCCTCGGCCTTCTAATTATCATTCTTATGTCCTGCAGTCATAAAGAACCAACACAAACAATACAACTCATAACACTGGATCCTGGCCATTTCCACGCGGCCCTCGTCCAA
>VBAU01000047.1:8677-10723 GCA_005883855.1 Bacteroidota bacterium | reverse complement strand
GACAGGGTCAATGCGTACAACTACCGCAAAGAAAGTCCAACACACTGGAAGGAAGAAGTTTATAAAGGGCCTGATTTTTTTGAAAAGATGATCGCAGAAAAAAAAGGCAATGTGGTCGTACTCTCAGGAAATAATGAACGTAAAGCAGACTATATTCTACGATCGCTACAGAATGGTTTTGATGTTTTGGCAGATAAACCCATGGCAACCGACGGCAAAGGATTTGAACAGTTAAAACAAGCTTTCGAGGTAGCGCAGAAAAATGACTTGTTGCTTTATGATATTATGACCGAACGCTTCGAGATTACATCCATACTTCAGCGCGAGATCTCGATGATACCAGAAATATTCGGAACACTTGAAAAAGGAACACCCGATGACCCTGCGGTTGTGAAGGAAAGCACGCACTTTTTCTATAAATATATTTCAGGAAATGTGGTTACCCGGCCTCCGTGGTTTTTTGACGTTTCTCAACAGGGCGAGGGAATTGTCGATGTGATGACCCATTTGGTTGACCTCGTGTTTTGGGAATGTTTTCCGAACGAGGCGATTGATTATACCAAGGATATTCAAATCGATTCAGCAACACACTGGACAACGGACCTGAGTCTCGAGCAGTTTAGAACTCTAACGAAAATTGACAGTTTTCCGGCGTACTTGCGCAAGAACATTTCTGCCGATACGATGATAAAAATCTTTTCAAATGGAGAGATTAATTATGCGATCCGTGGCGTTCACGCAAGGATAAGGGCGCTTTGGAAATACAAATCGGCGGAAAATACAGGAGATCTTTACTATGCGATGATGAGAGGAACGAAGGCCAACTTGATCATCAGGCAAGGGCCAGAAGAAAAATATCAGCCTGCTCTTTACGTCGAGCCAATTCCATCTTTGAAATCCATTGATATAGCGGGCTACTTCAAGAGCATCCAGGAAAAATTTCCAGGTGTCCAATTACAAGCAACAAAAAACGGATGGAAAGTAATCATCCCCGACAAATACAAAGAGGGGCACGAGGAACATTTTGCGCGGGTCACAAAAAATTTTCTTCAGTACCTGAAAAGGAAAAATATGCCTGCCTGGGAAGTACCCAATATGCTGGCAAAATACTACGTAACAACGGGGGCATTGGAACTGATACGAAAAGCGAAATAAATTAAGTTGGGTGACCAGCAGTTTCGGCTTTCACAATTGCTAATTAAAAATTAAGACCTAAAATGAAAACATATGTTCTATTCCTTGCGATCTTGTGTGGAACCCGCACACAGGCGCAATCCAATCAATCCTGGAATGGAAAGAAATGCGCTGTTGTGCTTACCTATGACGACGGTTTAAATGTTCATCTGACAAACGCAATCCCCGTTTTGGATTCGATGGGCCTAAAAGGAACATTTTACATTTCCGATTACTTTGATGGATTGAAAGACCAGATACGGAAATGGAGAAAAGCTGCGGCTCATGGACACGAGCTCGCGAACCATTCAATTTGGCATCCGTGTGAAGGCGGACGGCCAGGCAGAGAATTTGTGAAACCAGATTATGATCTTAACAACTACTCAGTAAAGCGAATGGTCAATGAAGTGAAGGAAATGAGTAATATTCTTGAAGCCATTGACGGAAAAAGGAAACGAACCTTTGCCTATCCTTGCGGAGATACAGAAATTCATGACACCGCGTACATCGATCCATTAAGAAATGATTTTGTCGCGGCACGGGGCGTGCGTCCACAGATGCTCACCGCCGATCAAATTGATCTGTACGATGTCCCGTGTTATACCGTCAATGGTCAATCGGGCAAAGAACTTATAGCCCTGGTGAAACAGGCGCTGGAGAAGAATGCTCTACTCGTTTTTCTTTTTCATGGTGTCGGTGGCGAACATAATTTGAATGTTTCGTTAGAAGCTCATTCAGCTCTTCTTCATTTTCTGAAACAAAATCAGAAACAGATCTGGGTTGCGACGATGATTGATGTTGCGGAGCATATAAAAAAATATCAATCACAAAAGAAATGATCAAAGAAATATTTGTTTTTTTTATTGGGTGCAT
>VBAU01000047.1:0-8584 GCA_005883855.1 Bacteroidota bacterium | reverse complement strand
CATTACTTCCACGCGTCCCGGTCCGTCAGGAAATCCACAGGCGCCCAACGCAGCCAACATTGATGAGTCGAAAGCTTCACCCTACACCACTCTGCCGGATCCACTCACGCTGAAGAATGGAAAAAAAGTTACGGATGCAAAAACATGGTGGAATAAGCGACGTCCAGAAATAGTTGAGGATTTTGATCGGGAAGTCTATGGTCGCGTCCCAAAGAATACACCGAAAGTGATATGGGAAGTTGTTAAAGACACGATGGAAGTGAATGGCAACTTTCCCGTGCATACGAAAAAATTAATCGGTCACGTCGACAATTTATCTTGCCCGGCGATCTCTGTAAACATTGATCTCACATTGTCAACTCCAGCAAACGCAAAAGGACCTGTTCCCGTAATCATGGAATTTGGATTCATATTTCCTCCGGGGTTCGCGCCACCTCGTGACACGTCCAGAAATCCTGCTCCAACATGGCAGCAGCAACTGCTTGCGAAAGGTTGGGGCTACGCCATTTTAATTCCAACAAGTTTCCAGGCCGACAATGGTGCCGGATTAACTCAAGGCATTATCGGTTTGACAAATAAAGGGCAACCGCGTAAACCAGATGACTGGGGAACATTGCGAGCCTGGGCATGGGGCGCGAGTCGTGCATTAGATTATTTTGAAACAGACAAATCAGTTGACGCGAAACATATAGCCATCGAGGGTCTGTCCAGGTTCGGCAAGGCTACTATTGTCACTATGGCTTATGATCCGCGCTTTGCAATTGCGTTTGTTGGTTCGTCAGGGGCAGGCGGCACAAAAATTCTTCGGCGTGTTTTCGGCGAGCAGGTTGAAAATCTTGCATCATCAGGTGAATACCATTGGTTCGCTGGAAACTTTATCAAATATGCAGGCCCGCTCACGCCGAATGATTTGCCTGTGGATGCACATGAATTGGTTGCGTTGTGTGCACCTCGGCCGGTGTTCATTAGTTCGGGTTCACCAATGGTGGAAGGAAGATGGGTGGATGCAAAGGGCATGTTCCTGGGGGGTGCTTATGCGGGACCTGTTTATAAGCTTTTAGGAAAAAAGGATCTTGGCACAACGGAAATGCCCCCAATAGAAACCCCGCTTACTGAAGGTGACATTGCTTTTCGACAACACAGTGGTGGGCACACAACTGGGCCGAACTGGCCAGTGTTCATTGAATTTGCATCGCGATATTTTGATTCACGCTAATGAATGCCAATGCTGCGCTAATGAGCACCAATGAACACTAATTAACCTATATTCGGGTATGAGAAAAAATATTCTGCTTTTATTACTGCTAGCAGCATTCCTGTTTACTAATGCTCAAAAAAACTACTTATTAATCGGGACCTATACAACTGGAAAAAGTGAAGGCATCTATGTTTATCACTTCGATAGCAAAACCGGAGACTTTGACCCGGTGAGCATGATCAAAACTTCCAATCCTTCTTACTTAGCCATTTCACCAGATGAAAAATTTGTTTATGCGGCGAATGAAAATGCAAAGAATGGCAGTGGAGGGCAAGTGTCGGCCTTTGCATTTAACAAAGCGGATGGAAGGCTGTCATTTATTAACCAACAGCCCTCTGCAGGCGATGATCCCTGTTACGTGTCTGTTGATAAAACAAACAAGTGGTTAGCTACGGCCAATTACACAAGCGGCACTCTTTCTGTTTTGCCAATTAATAAAAGTGGAGGTCTTGACAGCGCCTCGTCAGTTATCCAACACAACGGATATAGTGTAAATACCGAACGACAAACCAGTCCACATGTTCATTGTGCTATTTTTTCAGCGGACAATAAATTTTTGTACGCTCCTGACCTCGGTATAGATAAAGTGATGATCTATTCATTCAACCCAAGATCGGGTGACTTGACCGAGAGCGGATCCATTATGACTGAAGCTGGTGCAGGGCCGAGACATTTTACATTTCATCCCAATAATAAATTTGCGTACCTGATTGAGGAATTAACGGGAACTGTTTCCGCCTACCGATCCGTGAAGGGTGAATTCGAGTTGATACAAAATGTGTCGGCACTTCCTGTAGATTATATGGGTTCAATTGGCAGCGCTGACATCCATGTGTCTCCTGATGGCAAATTCCTGTATGCTTCGAATCGCGGTGAATCAAACACCATTGCGATTTTTAAGATCAATGAAAAGACAGGATGGCTGACGCCGCTCGGTCATCAATCTACTCTCGGTAAAACTCCACGCAACTTCAATTTTGATCCATCCGGAAATTTTTTGTTGGCAGCGAACCAAAATAGTGACGAGATCGTGGTTTTTAAAGTAGATAAGAAAACAGGTTTGTTGTTAGATACAGGAAAGAGAATTAAGGTGGGAAACCCGGTTTGTGTTAAGTGGATAAAGATGTAGTCCGATAACCACCAAGACTCTTCGTCTGACAATTTCCCGCTTGCCATTCTTTCATTTGCCCGTCCCGTGTGCTTGATTTTTGTATTTAGCGTTGAATCTTCAACAACCTTGCCTTTGCTTTATTAAAAACATTTCTTCCTTTATCAACCCCTGCTCTAATTTTCTTTTGTTGTTCCTCCGGCAGATGAATTACATCCTGGCATGCTGTGCTACAGCAGCCCTCATATTTTTCCCGGCATTCATTGCACTGAATGAAGAGTAAGTGACAGGCATCGTTCACGCAGTTCACATGGGTATCAGCAGGTTTCCCGCATTGATGGCATTTGGCAATAATCTCATCAGTGATTCTTTCTCCGAGGCGTTGGTCGAAGACAAAATTTTTTCCGTGAAATTTATTTTGAATCCTTTTTTCTTTTACGGTGTTCACATAGTTAATGATGCCACCTTCCAGGTGAAACACATTTTTAAACCCTTTGTGAAGCATGTAAGTTGAAGCCTTCTCACAGCGAATACCACCAGTACAATACATGATGATGTTCTTTTCTCTATTATCATCCATCATTTCTGCTGCCATCGGCAGTTGCTCCCGAAAGGTATCGCTGGGAATTTCAATTGCATTTTCAAAATGACCGACTTCATACTCGTAATGATTGCGCATATCAATCACAATGGTGTTGGGGTCATTGGTGAGGTTATTAAATTCCTCTGCGCTTACATATCTTCCCTTATTCTCCATGTTAAAAGTTGAATCCGTTATTCCGTCAGCGACAATTTTGTTTCTCACTTTAATGTCTAAAGCGTAAAATGATTTTCCGTCATCGTCAACCGCAACGTTCAATCTCACGCCATTCAATGGCTCAATTGAATACAGGTAAGATTTGAACACATCAAAATTCTCCGTCGGAACACTCACTTGTGCGTTGATACCTTCATGAGCAAGGTAAATCCGACCCAGCACACCTACAGCATTAAAAACTCTGTAGAGAGTATTGCGGAAAATTTCAGCATCGCTGATCTAGAAATAACGATAAAATGAGATTGTAGTACGGGGAGTAGTGTCCTGCAGGATCCGTTGTTTTAACTCCTTTCTTGAGACACGGTTGTGTAAAGGTGCCATGTTTTTGAATTTGATCCCGACTCTTAGCGTCGGGAAATTTTATAAATTGGACAGTTGCAGGCTGAACCAAATTCGCCGCAAAGGTAATGGGAATATCGGATAACGAACAAGGAATGATGGATGTCGAAAGAGAACTTCGACATTCAAAATTCGATGTTCCTTGTTCATTATTCCTCACTCTCCGCGTCCTATTCCAGAGATGGGGCCCATGAAACCGATCCTGACGCGGGTATCGGGTTTTCTGCCGTATTCAAATCCCCAGACAAAATCAAAACGAATTACTTTGAAGATATTTTCGAGACCGACGAATGCTTCAGCATAATTCTTTTCTTTGTTTACATAAATAGCATTTGCGCCACCAACCAGGTACCAGTTGAGGTTGCGGAAGTAAGGGATCTTGTTCGTGAGGAAGCCGTTGAAATGATGCTCTACATGCAATGCTGAATAGAATGTCTCTGTATTGCTGTACTTGTAATACGGCGCCATTTGGAAGCTGTTTAAATACGGCGAAGCGATGATGATCTCATTCCCATTAAAATGTGTGTAGTCGGGAATGTCCACACTGTCACGATTCAGAAACCCGCCCATGCCAATGTTGAAAGAAAAACGGCCTTTGAGTTTCAAGTTAATATTATCCCTGACGCCAAAATGCCATTTGTCGTATTTGACATCGCTGCCGAAGATGTTCTCAATTGCCTTGACATAACTCAGAGAAAAATGCGGATACTTCGAACCAATGCTAAACTTCCGTCCGGGCAATTCAACATAGCGATTGCCCGGTTGCCACCCAATTGAAATTACTAATATGGCAGCCTGGTGCCGGGTAAAATTTGTATCAGTCAGCTCTGTGGGATAGTTGGGCGTGTAACTGATATCCTTCCTGTCGCGCCACTGCAAAGCCGTTGTATTTTCCAACGGAATTCTATCCTGGTATTGAAAAGACACAGAGCCAGTGAATCCTTCATCCAGGGTTCTGGAAAACCCAATACCACCAAACCACGCCTCATAAATCTTCATGTGATTTTTTTCCCAGAACAATGTTGAAAGCGTGTTGTAGAAAGGACTTATGGGTGACGCATTGTTAAATTGAAAAATCTTTTTGCCTCCGGAGATGCTGATCGTATTAGCATATTTCTTTCCGAAGTTATATCCGGCATTCGCAGAAGCATTGAAATGATGATTGCTGAATCCATAGCGAAGCACAGGGGAAAAGAAAATGGATCGGCGTCCCAGCACAGTTGTATCCAGTCGTTTTGTATAAGACACACCGGTATTCACTACCCAACCTTCGACAGTATTAAAGCTTATTGCGCCAATCACTGGGGTGAAGGAATAAGATGAACGCGTTTTTTGCCTGTTGATTGAAAAACCTGTAAAAAGTATTTTCATCACGGTGGGTTTATTATTCTTCCTGTCAACGGAATCAAGATATTTTGGACTCTTTCTTAACTGCTCAAGGCTGTCTTTCTTTTTGTAATCTGCTATTTCATCTTCCTGCAAGGGAATGGGTCTCGCATTTTCCCAGTAGACTTGTGTTTTTTTGTTAGAACTATCCTCATATTTTAAGACCGTATTGCCAAAATAGTTTTTGTCAAGCTTCGGTTCGACGTCAAACCTGGAATAAATGTTTACAAAACTTCCGTATGCATCAAATCCAAACATTTTGATAGCAGGATAGATAACCTGGCTTTTAATAACCCAGACATCATTTTGAAATGGGACATATAACTGATCAAGTTTGATGGTATCGACCAATTCCATTTGTGACTGTTTCGTGAGCAACAGTTGCACAGAATGAATTCTCCACTCCTGGTCCACTATGTTTATGTAACCGGAAAACAACGGCTCGTATTTTCTCTTTGGAGTGACTTTGATATGCTCGATCTCCCTACCATCCTCAAAGAAGCTACCCTCAAACTTGTACCGATAATAATTCAATGCATTGGCAGCAATAGGAGAAATGAAACCTCTTGGATTAAGATCGCCAATGCGAACATTGTTGTCGTAAAAGGAATAGATCTCGGGAGCGCTTAAACCAAAGCCGTCACTTTGACCACTAACCCTCGTCGACAAAACTTCAACCTTTTTCATATGGGGCTTTTTTACCGAATAAGTAGCAATTGTTTCGGATAAGTAAAGCCATTTGTTTTTACTCGTATCGCTGTCTCCAAAATCAATTTTCTCACCCATGAACTTTTTTGGAAAATCTCTCAGTTTCAATTGACCCTTTGTGTAGACCTCGCATTGGAAATCTTCTAATTGTCCCTGGTAATAAGTTCTTTTCTTTATCGCCTGGCGAATGATCTCGTAAGCCGGGTCCTCACCTTTCTTGACGATCACCTCGGAAAGAGTTAATTGCTGCAGTTGCAATTGAAAATTGACGATGATATTTTCCGTTGCTACCGTAACATTTTTTTCTTCTCGTTTGTATCCAACGTACTGGCAAACCAGGGTGTAATTTCCAGGCTCAAGAACAAGAAAATACTTTCCTTCGCTGTTAGCGGTTGTGCCACGTGTTGTTCCCTTCACAAGAATGGACGCGTAAGGAAGAATGTCATTTTTATCATCGGTGACCGTTCCCGAAATTTTCCCAGCAAACGAGAGAGATGAAAAATGAAGAAATAGAATAAGGGCAATGGGTCTCATAACAAATGGTGAGACGAAAATAAGTTCTCTAATGTTAGTAAAATGAAAATTGTGTTAGGCGCGATTTCTCAGGTAACTTCCGCATAGGGCTGCCAATCCTCCGACCAATCCACCAATCATTCCGGTTACCAGGATCAATAAAAAAGACGAGCCACCGAGAGGAAAAATTTGAGCCACTTTTGTGGCCAGGACTCCATTGTTCTTCACGTCGATCCACCACGCAAGAAGTGCCCATAAAATAAAGATTCCCAAAAACCCGGCAAGAAAGGCTTTGCCGCTGCGCATGGGTATCAACAGAACGGAAATGAATGCCGCTACGGCAATAATCCACCAGGGAAAATACAATCCTCCAACAACGGCAAGTAAGGCGGTTAGAATGGTGGCAACTAAAAGTTTCATTCTATATTTTGAATTTTGGAATTGGGAAATTTTCTATTTCAATTTAGAATTTGTTTGTTTTGTTTGCCAACTTAGGTGATTCTATTGGGCTTCCGTTGTGTCACTCACTTGTACGTCCAGAAATTCTATTCAGCTAATATCAAACCTCTTCACATCATTCCGAGTCCCCTATTTATCGGGGCGAAGCAATCTAAATTCTGTTGCCCAAGTTAGATTGTTTCGTCGCTTCGCTCCTCGCAATGACGAAGACGGCGCGATAATCGTCTGAACGCTTAAAGCGGTCTGACGATTATCATTCACCTACTCGATAAGTTCATCGTCCACTTTACTTTCTTATCACTGGTTTCATTTCTCTTCATCATCCACAAACTATAATACTGTCCTTTCTCCCAGCTTTGAACAAAGTCATCGTAAAATTTGCTACCGGGGTTTCCACTTTGTCCACCCGGATACACGCCATAGGCTTCGGTTGTTGCCGATAGCTGAACGACCATTCTCCAACTTGGTCCATGCGAAGTATTTGTGGCATTGATGATGTCACCATTTCCTCCCACCGGGATCGGTTCCGAGAATGGCATAAGATTCGAACGCAACAGGTGAAAGATTCTCGATGATTTGTGCTTACCCCATTCCAAGCTGCCGCTCTTTTCTACTTTTGCTAACTCAACAGATGCCTTCTGACACGCGGCTGTTACATCATCAGACAACGTTTCCTTTTGCGGCGTGCTAATGTTATCTACATATTTAAACGCTGAATCTCTCAATAACGCTTCCAGCAAAGTTTGTTCACTCGGTATGACCACCGCCGGTTGTACTTTAAACAATTCATCCTTCCATACTTCCTCAGCCAGGCTGTCCCACCATAGTTGATAAATTGTCTGCCCTTTTGAATCGGCGGAAGCCATCAGATCCCAATTCCGGATTATTTCTAGATACTTCTTAGCATCGTTATCAAGTTCGTTCTCTCTCACATATTTAAATAGCAAAGGCCTTGCAGCTTCAGCAGTAACATTGAAATAGTCATTTTGCAGTTTCTTCATATCATCAATTGTCACCTGCTGCATGTTTCGTAAGTGATGATTAATAGAAATAGACCTGGCGTTAAGAAATTTTCCCGGAATAAAATAGGGATATGAAGAATCAACTGGTCGCTGATTAGCACTCGCCAAATATCCTTGCTCTGGATTTATCGCGTGAGGATTCTCTGATTGCGGGATCATATCTTGCCACATATAGCTGCTGTCCTCTCCAGGCATAATCATCATGCCCTGTCCGTACCAAAGCGCTGGAAACCTACCTTGTTGCCAAATGGCTATGTCGCCGCTCTTGGAAGCAAAAACAAAATTTTGGGCGGGGCAGGTGTAGTATTTGATCGCGTTAAGGTAATCGTCGTAATTTTTTGCGCGGTTGAGTTTATAAAATGCCATGCCTTCATTGCTGGGATCATGCGCCGTCCAACGACAGGCAATTGCTTTGCCGTTTGCCAACGTGTCGGGGAAACTTTTGTCAAACATCACAGGACCAAAGACAGTGTATGCAACCGTGTCGTACGCCTCACGTGAACCACGTACCTTAAACGTGTCTACATGCACTTGTGTACTCTGCCATTGGTTGTTGAACCAGTATTGCTGCCTTGAATCGTCTTTGAATTTTATCTCATAAAAATCTCTTACATCGCGCTGTGCATTCGTTTCCCCCCAGGCGATGTCATCGTTAAAGCCAATGATAACGCATGGCGAACCGGGGACTGTCGCCCCATATACATTTACACCAGGAGAATTCAATTGCATCTCGTACCAGATGGATGGAAACGTTAGCTCCAAATGCGGATCATTACAAAGTATCGGTGCTCCGCTCTTTGTTCTAGCACCGGCCACCACCCAATTATTGCTGCCATTGTTGGGATCTTGCTTAATGATCTCTGACACATGCACTGAATCCTTCTCGCCGAAATAAAGAGAATCCGCGGACGCGGGCTTAATGGGAAAGATTCCCGGAGGATCAAACTTGGTACCCC
Organism: Bacteroidota bacterium; assembly: GCA_005883855.1. GTDB lineage: Bacteria > Bacteroidota > Bacteroidia > Chitinophagales > Chitinophagaceae > VBAU01. The sequence goes on along the minus strand of VBAU01000047.1, from coordinate 18 downwards.
GGGGAATAATTGGTATCA